>JACCSM010000442.1 GCA_013698525.1 Rubrobacteraceae bacterium | reverse complement strand
CTTCCCAGCCCCGCGAGGAGGCGGAGTCTGAAGCGGGCCCCGCGAAGGGGTCGGACCAGGGGGAGTCCACGCCGGAGGAGCCCGCGCCAGACCCCGAGCAACCCACGCCTGAGGCCGCGGCTTACGTAGCCCTCGCCCCCGAGCTGCCAGGGACGACCCCCCAGAGCATAAAGAGCGTGTACCGGAGCAAGATAGACGAGTCGTGGGCCTCCGTGCGCGTCCAGCCCGAGGACGAGGGGAAGCCTTTCGTCGTCTTTACCCACAGGGACGGCCAGTCGTGGAGGGCCGAAAAGTCCGTCCGCGCCGACGAGCCGAACTACGCGAAAAACGACGTGGTTCCGCTCTCCAGCGTGCCAAAGGACCTCATCGAGTACCTATACGCCGAGAACGTGTTCGCGGCCGAAGTCCCCGAGCCGGCCGACGAGAAGATAGATCTCGAGGACCTGCCTGATACCGGACCGGCGGAGTTCTCGCCTACGGAACCGGTAATGAATGATGTGCCAGAGTCCGACCGCGAGCGGGTGCAGAAGGTCCTCGAAGGGGCGCGGCAGGAGATCGAGGACTACAACGGGGTCGCAGGTCTCTACGTGTTGGACCTCGAGGAGGACTCAGGTTATGGGATAAGGCCCGACGAGCAGTTCTTCGCAGCCTCTACCATAAAGATCCCTATCATGGTGGCTGTCTACCGCAAGGTGGACGAAGGCGAGCTCGACTTCTCGCAGGAGGTGGAGATCCAAGAAGAAGACTGGGCCGCCGGAGCGGGGTGGTTGCAGTGGGAGAAGGCGGGGACCAAGCAGACCGTAGGGGATTTGCTGCTGCTGATGATGACCCAGTCTGACAACGTCGCCGCCAACGCCCTGGTGCGCACAGTGGGGGGAGCCGACCACGTCAACGAGGTCGCCCGTTCTATGGGGGCCGAGGACACGCTACTCTACCAGAAGGTGAGTAGTGAGAGGGGCGTCGTTCCGGCCCTCGACAACAGGAGCACGCCCCGCGACATGGCGACCATGATGCAACAGATAGCCGAAGGCAAGGCCGCGGGCGAGAAGAGTTGCGAGTACATGATCGACCTCATGCACGAGAACACGCTCGACTGGTGGCTCGACGAGGGCCTTCCCCCCGACGTGGATGCGGCGAACAAGGCCGGCTGGCTCTACAGGGTCTACGACGAGGTGGGTATCGTCGAGAACGACGACCGCAGCTACGTCATAGCGGTCCTGAGCAAGCACGGCACGGCCGACGTGTACCAGGGTCAGGATCTGATCAAGAACCTTTCAAGCACCGTTTGGGAGTCTCAGGAAGGGTCCTAGCCCGCAGCCTTCCCGGCGGAACGCCGCCGCAGTAGGGCGAAGGCAGACTCGAGCTCCTCCGTCCTCAGAACGAACGCCACCCCGATGTAGACGGCTAGCGAGGCGCCGCCCAGCGTGACGAGGATCAAGAGGCGATCCGCGAACTTCGAGCCCTCTCCGACGAGCAACGTTCCTGTACTTGCTACGGTGTACATGACCGTCCCGGCAGCGAAGATCTTGAGAATAGAGCGAAGGAGGCGCCGGCCGTCTATCAGCCCTATCTCCCGGCGCGTCGCCGCGAGGCTAAGGACGGCAAGCACGGCGTAGGCTATGGCAAGAGCGAGCACCACGCCGGTCACGCCCCAGACGCGGGATAGCCCGTAGGCTAGGATTGCGTAGAGCCCGAAGATGGCGACGTTCAACAGGGCAGGGGTCTTCGTGTTCTGCCGCGAGTAGAAAGCCCGCACGAGGAAGAAGTACACCGAGTAGCCGAGCAACCCAGCACCGTAGACCACGAGCAATCTGGAGACTGCCTCGGTAGCCCCGGCATCGAAGTTCAAGCGCTCATAGAGCAACCCGACGATGGGCTCAGAGAGCGAGATCATGCCCACCGCCGATGGTATGACGACGAAGATCATCGTCCTCAGCCCGAAGGAGAACGTCTCGCGGTAACCGTCGGCATCCCCGCGGGAGTGCTTCTCGGAGAGCTCGGGCATAAGCGCGGTCGCGATGGCGACCACGAAGACGCCGTAGGGGAGCGAGAAGATCGTGAAGGCGTAGTTGAGTTCGGAGAGCGCCTCGAACCCCGTTGCCAGGTAAGCACCGAAGAGCTGGAAGCCGACGGAGGCCGCGACCAGAACGACCATGGGCCCGGCAAGCCTAGCTGTGGGGAGCAGTGCGGGGTGGCCGAACTGCGGGTGAGGCCTGTAGCCGAGAGCCAACATCGTCGGGACGAGTGCCAGGGCCATGACCGCGACCCCTACCGTCACGCCGAAGGCGAGCACGTAGAGCGCAAGCCGCTGATCGTTACCCTGCAAGAAGTAGTAGGCGACGAACGAGGCTATGACTATCAGGTTGTTCAGAACGGGGGCGAAGGTGGGCAGGAAGAAGTGCCTGTGGGCCTGCAAGACGCCGGTGCCGATAGTGCTTATACCGTAGAAGAACATCTGTAAGATGAATATTCGGAAGAAGAGCACCGCGAGATCCAGCGTTCGTTCGGCACTGGCCGCAGAGAGAGCATCCGCAGATTGCCAGTTGGTCAACAGCCTCACAAACGGCTCGGCGAACACTATGCCAACGAGAGAAAGGATCACCATCAGCGGCAGTACCATTGTGAACAGGGCGTTCGTCAGGCGGCGGGCATCCTCCTCACCGTGCGTGGTGATGCGGTCCACCAGGACGGGGATAAAGATCGAATAGAGTATGCCGCCCAGGAACAGCTCGTAGACCAGGCTCGGCAACAGGATAGAGGCCGCATAGGCGTCCGCCACCAACCCGTTCGCTAGGACGGCGGCCTGGGCCATCCACCTCGCATACCCCGTCGCCCTGGAGAGGACCGTCGCCACAGAGATCGAGAGAACGGACCTCAGGATGGCAGTCATTTCAGCACGCCGCCTGACGGCGGCTTGTCAGCAAGTCAGCACGCCGCTTCGCGGCTCTCAGCACTTCAGCCTTGCTGCGGGCGGCACCCGAGCGACGAAGCGAGGCTCCCGAACTGACGAGGCTGACAAGCTGAAGTGCTGACAAGCTTTCTACGGAATCTCCTCGGAGGGCATCCCGATCCACTTCTCGTAGAGCTTATCGTAGGTGCCGTCGTCCTTGATCTCAGCCAGGGCCTGATTGACGGGGTCGACGAGCGGGCTGTCTTTGGGGAACGCTATCCCGTACTGCTCGCCCGTCGAGATGGGTTCGACGAACCAGATCTCCCCGTTGCTCTCTACGATCTTCCCGTGCGCGGCGGATAGGTCGTAGATCACCCCCTCGACCTTCTCGTCCTCGAGCGCCAAGAAGGCCTTGCCTATGGTCCTGTAAGGTATGATCTCCCTTATCTGCTCGTCGTCGAGGAGCTCTTCGGCCGTGATCTGGCCCGTCGAGCCGGCCTGGACGCCGACGGACGCCTCGGTGAGGTCATCGACAGACTGGACTTCCGAATCGCTCGCCGCCAGGAGCGCCTGGTCGGCGTTGAAGTAGGGGTCCGAGAAGTCTATCTGCTGCTCACGCTCTTTGGTTATGGTCATTGCCGAGATGGCCGCGTCGAAGAGGTCGGTGTCGAGTCCCCGCACGATAGTGTCGAACTGGACATTCTCGTACTCGACCTCGAAGCCGGCCCTCTTCGCGATCTCGTTCATGAGGTCTATGTCGAATCCTCTCGGCTCACCTTTGGGAGAAAACTCGAAGGGCGGGTAGGCTATATTGGAGGCGACCGTGATCTTCCCGTCCACCATCCCCGCCGGGCCTGTGGTTTCGCCCGGGGCGGCTCCCTCGAAGGATTCGTCGGTCCCTGCGCTGCAGCCGACCAGGAGGCCCAGCGTAACGGCTACAGCAACGGCGAGGACGAACACCGCTGGAAGGTGGCTCCTCGATCGTCTTGTCACCGTAAACTTACCCTCCCGTTTTCTGCCCTCTAGTCTAACCCGGCCGCTGTGGAAAGGGTGATTGCGGCCGGACCCGGCCGCCGGCAAGTTAGCTGGGTACGACATCTCTTTGCGCGGAATCCCAACTCTCAAAACCACGCTCCAAAACGACAATACTAATTACGAGCCGGCATCTGGTCAAGCGGGCTGAGCATTGCCGGAGAAAGGGGCCCGTGCTACGGTGCCGCGTTACGGGGAACCTGGAGGGAGGACGCGACACATGACAAAGCTCGACGACAGACTCGCTGAGACGATACGCGGCGCCGTACAGGCCAGGCGCGAGGACGCGGTGAGCCTGCTGCAGGAGCTTGTGCGCATCCCTTCCGTAACGGGCGAAGAGGGTGCCGTGGGGGAGGTCGTCAGGCGCGCCTTCTCGGAGCGCGGCCTGGACGTGGACACGTGGGAGGCCACGCGCGAGGAGACGGAACCGTACCGCGATCACGTCGGGGAACAGAGCTCTTACGAGAATCGACTGAACGTCGCCGGCGTAAGGAGCGGGACAGGGGACGGACGCTCCATCCTGCTCAACGCCCACACCGACACCGTGGACCCTGGAGATCCGGCCGCGTGGAAAGGGAATCCACTCTCGGGCGCCCTGGAGGGTGACCTGCTCTACGGACGTGGATCCTGTGACATGAAGGGCGGACTCGTTACCCACCTCGTCGCGCTCGACGCCCTCTCTGACCTCGGTCTCGGGCTGCGCGGCGACGTCACTGTGGCCGCGACGGTAGGGGAGGAGAACGGGGGGCTTGGCGCCCTCTCGACCGTGCTGCGCGGCTACGGCGCCGACGCGGCACTCATCACCGAGCCCACCCGCCTCGCCCTCGTGCCGGCCCAGGGCGGTTCGCTCGTGTTCCGGTTGAAGATCCCCGGCCGCTCGGCCCACGCCGCCGTCCGCGACGAAGGCGTCTCGGCGCTGGAGAAGTTCGTCC
>JACCSM010000431.1 GCA_013698525.1 Rubrobacteraceae bacterium | reverse complement strand
CCGAGATAGCGACCTTCCAGGCGCAGATCGACACCGCCCGCGAACGCGAGACGAACCGCGCCAACGCCAGCGCCAGCGAGCGGATGGTCGAGGCCGAGAGCGAGGCGAACGCGAACGCCGCGCTGCTGGAGGCCCAGGCGCTGGACATCAGGGCCGTCAGCAGCGCGGCAGCGCCCGAGATCCTGGAGTACCGGTTCCAGCAGGACGTCCTGGAGAGGCTCGCCGCGGTCGCCGACAGGCTGCCGCAGGTGGTCCAGATCGGGGCCATAGACGGGGATGACGCGGTGGACTTCCTGCAGATCTCGCGCCGTATGATCGGGACCGGAGACGAGCCCCTGTTCACGCCCGAGGACATGCAGGCTATAAGGGACAGGATGGAGGAGATTCAGGCCCGCATCCGCGACCGCGCCGGCGAGCTCGAAAGCCTCTCGGACGGCCACGGGACAAGCCCCGAAGAGGAACCGCAGCAGGCCGAAGAGGAGAACGCCGACAGGGTCGAGGAGATCCGGCAATCCGTGACGGACGAGGCCGTGCGCGAGCGCGTAGAACGTCTCGGCCACGACGGAGACGAACAAGCCGGCGGCGCTGAAGGGGACGAGGGACGATGACCGAGACGATGGAGGAGCGGTTTCAGACGCAGACCGTCGCCAGGATGCAGGAGTTCTCCAGGATCAAAGAGGTCGTCTCGGGCTGGTCAGGGGTAAGGCAGTACTTGAGGGGTGGGGACGAGGGCCAAATCGTACCCGTTGTAATACCGAAGGACCGCAGGCGCTACGGATGGTTGTTCTTGCTGGGCGTGGCGATCTACATGCTCGGCTTCGCTGTCTTCTCGGGGAGCGCGGCGTTCGCCGTCCTTGCCGTGCTGGTCGCGGTCTTCTTCCTCGGCCTCGCGCTGCTTTGGCTGTGGCGGGGCGCCATCGTCGAGATAGAGCAGGGGACGACGGGCGTGCGCTCGCGCTACGGGAGGATCGAAGGCACCCTCTCGCCAGGACGGCACTACCTCTGGCGGCCTTGGGACAGGGTCGAGTTCGTCGTCGACACGGCGACGGAGATCCCTTACCTCGCGCCCGTGGCCGACTGCCCGACGCGGGAGAACGTGCCGCTGAAGGCGATAGAGTTCTTCCTGAAGTTCAGGATAGTGGACCCGCTCGCCTTCGTGCGCGTTATCGGTGCCTCGAACTTCGACCTCGTCCTCTCCAGCGCGGTGCAGGATGCGATCCGGCAGCGCAGCCGTCAGGTGAGCACGGAGAAGGCCTACGACCTGCGCGGCAGCGACGTCGGCGACATGCAAGAGTACCTGAACCGCCAGCTGGCGCACTACGGGGTCCGTATCCTCGGCGCCAACATCCCCGACGTGCAGCTACCCGACCAGTACCAGCAGCACCTCGCCACCCGAGAGCGCGTGGCCAAAGAGCTCGCCGCCTACGAGCGCGAGTGGGAGTTGACCCGCAAGCAACGCATCGACACGCTCCTCATGGAGATCGAACGTTCCAAGAAAGACCGCAACGCCCGCCTCATAGAAGTGAAGGAAGCCCGAAACCGCGCCCGCCAGGACGTGGCGCGCATGCTCGAAGAACAGGAGACCGAAGCCCAACGCGTGCGCCTGGAGATAGAGACGCGCGGTCGCGCCGCCCTCACCGAGGCGGAGAACGAGGCCACGGCCCTCCGTCACCTCGGCCAGGCCCACAGGGACAACCGCGCCGTTGTCCGCTACGAACTCGCCCGCCGCAGGGTCGAGGTCGGCGAGAAGCTCATGCAGCGCGCCCCGCGCCCCGTCCTCATCCGCGGAGAAGGAGGCGAGCAATCAGCGCTCTCCACCCTCATCCTCGCCAGGCTCCTCCCGCAGCTGACCGCGGACAGCGCAGCGGTCCAGAACACCCGCCAAACCCTCCGCGAGACGGTGCGAGATCTCGGCGACGGCGAAGGGTAGTCTCACAACATAACCGTCATTCCCGCGGAAGCGGGAATGACGGTAGGATCTCCGCGCTTCCAACTACTCCGAGCGGCTTGCGCGAACGTGGCGGCGTTCTCGAGCATCTCGGAGGCAGGGAGGGAGAAGCATCGTTCGGCTACTCCGCCATGACCCTCCGGTAGGCATCGGGGTCGGTGGCGCCCTCGCAGTTGAAGAGCAGGACGCAGGTTCTTTCGCCTACGCCAAGCGTCCGGCGCGCTTCCTCCCCTTCCTCGGCGCGCAGAAGCTCCAGCAGGCCGCCGAGACCGGCCGCCCCGGTCTCGCCCGACACGATGCCCGATCGGGCCGCGAGGCGCATGGCTTCGCGTGCCGGCTCGTCGTCCACGGCGACGAGGAGGTCGATGCCAGCGGACACTGTCGGCCAGGCCACCAGCGAGGGCCTCCCGCAGTTGAGCCCCGACATGACGGAATCGTGCGGCCCGGGCACTGACACGATGTGTCCGGCAGCGACCGACTCGAGCAGGCAGTCGGCCTTCGCGGGCTCGACGCCCACGAGCTTGGGACGCGGCGACACCAGGGAGTTGCGGAAGTGGCGGGCCACAGCTGCGGCGAAGGCGCCGACTCCCACCTGTACGATCACCAGGTCGGGTCCCCCTTCTCTCCTTCTCTCGAGCTCGTCGTCGATCTCCCAGAGCATCGTCGAGTAGCCTTCGATCACCCAGGAAGGTATACGCTCGTAGCCTGGCCATGACATGTCCGAGATCACGAGCCCGCGCTCTCCGGCTTCTTCGGCGGAGCGCTCGACGGCATCGTCGTAGGTGCCATCGACCACGATGACCTCGGCCTCCTCGCGGGCGATGGCCTCTTGGCGTGCCGCAGCCATGTCCTCGGGCACGAAGATCTTCGCCCCGAGTTCCAGTAGCCGCGCCACCCTCGCTACGGCACGCCCGTGATTGCCGTCAGTGGCCGCCACGAGCGAGAGCGGCCGCAAGGGCTCGAGCCTCGCCTTGAGATCCTCGATCTCCTCCCAATCCCCGAATCCCTCGTCTCCCAGCCGCTCTTCCAGCGCCCTGTAAACCGCCCACGACGCGCCAAGGACCTTGAAAGCGGGCAACCCGAGCCGGCTCGACTCGTCCTTCACGAAGACCTTCTCGACGCCCAGAGCGTCGGCGATCTCCGGAGCGTTCACCAGCGGCGTCTCCTCGTAGCCCGGTAGCCGGCGGTGGAATCGCAAGGGCGTCCGATCCGGGTACGGGCCATCGAGGATCTCCCTGGCGTTCGGGTTGACGAGCGTCCTTATGCTCATACCAAGTCAGGGTCAATGCCAACGACATGATGTAGATCGCCATTGCGCACGGGCCTCTGCCTACTACTGGATTCCCGCTTGCGCGGGTATGACGTATGGGAGGGTTTCGGCGTGTCCGCAGCCCGAACGCGATCCCGTTCAAACGGACTCGGTATCACTCTTTCTTCGTGCCGCTCACGCCGTACTCCAATCCATCGACGAGCGCCTGCCAGGAGGCTTCGATGATGTTCTCGGAGACTCCTACGGCGCCCCACATCCGCTTGCCGTCCGTGGAGTCTATGAGGACGCGGGTCGTGGCCGCCGTGGCGCGGTGCTCATCGAGGATACGGACCTTGTAGTTGGAGAGGTGGATCTCTTTCAGCTCAGGATAGTGCGGCCCTATAGCCTTCCTCAGCGCCTGGTCCAGGGCGTTGACGGGACCGTTGCCCTCTGCGGTGGAGATGACCCTATGCCCGCCTACGAAGAGCTTTATGGTCGCCTCCGTCGTCGTCTCCCCGCCGGCCCGCTTCTCGGAGATGATCCTGAACGTCTCCAGCTCGAAGAGCGGCCTGTCCTCGCCCATCGTCCGCCCGATCAGTAGCGCGAGTGAGGCGTCTGCGGCTTCGTAGTGGTAGCCCTCGTACTCGCGCTGCTTTATGGCCCAGAGGATCTGGGTCGCATCCCCGGCCTCGAGCCCAAGCTCCTCGGCCTTGGTCCTTATGGAGTTCTTCCCCGAGAGCTCCCCGACGGGCGTTCGGCGCACGTTCCCTACGGCCTCGGGAGCGACGTGCTCGTAGGTCGCAGGGTCTTTGGAGATGCCGTCGACGTGCAGCCCGCCCTTGTGGGCGAAGGCGCTGCGCCCTACAAAGGGACGGTGCGTGTCAGGTGTCAGGTTCATGAGTTCGGAGACGTAGTTGGAGACCTCGGTGAGCCGCCGCAACTCCTCGTCATCCATGACCTTCAGCCCCATCTTGAGCTGCAGATTGGCGATGGTCGTTACGAGGTCGCAGTTGCCGCACCGCTCCCCGATACCGTTGACGGTCCCCTGTACGTGCGTTGTCCCCGCCTCTACCGCCACCAGAGCATTCGCCACCCCACACCCAGAGTCGTTGTGGGTGTGGATGCCTATCTCCACGTCAGGGAATTCCCGCACCGTGCGTGCCACGACTGCCTTGAGCTCCGTGGGCAACGTCCCGCCGTTCGTGTCACAGAGGACCAACGTCGTCGCGCCTGCCTCGGCCGCGGCGTGCAGCACCGCGAGCGAGTACCCTGGATCGTCCCGAAAGCCATCGAAGTAGTGCTCGGCGTCGAAGATGACCACTTTACCGGCTTCGGCCAGATAGGCGACGGTGTCGCGGACGGACTCGAGGTTCTCCTCTGGTGTGGTCCTGAGGACCTTCTCGACGTGCAGCTTCCAGCTCTTGGCGACGATACAGGCGACCGGCGCTGAGAGGGAGGGCAGGAGCGTTACCGCGGGGTCGTCCTCGGCCCGCCCGTTCGGGCGCCGGGCCCGCGTGAAGGCGACGAGCTTCGCGTGGAGCGAAGAGTCATCGAAGCCCTCGAAGAACTCCAGGTCCTTGGGGTTGGAGGCTGGGAAGCCCGCTTCGATGTAGTGGATCCCTAATGAGTCGAGCTCGCGGGCGATGCGGGCCTTGTCTTCTGCGGTCAGGCTCACGCCCTCGCGCTGGGTACCGTCGCGTAGCGTCGTGTCGAAAAGTGTAAGGCTCACATCACACCCTCTCCAGCCGCGACCCACTTGCTCACGGCCTTCGTTACTTCTTCGGTCGTCTTCTTTCCGCCAAGGTCGGGGGTCGAGAAATGGGCCTCCAGGGCGACGGAGACGCCCTGCTCGATGGCCTCGGCCACGTCGGGGCGGCCCAGGGTGTGGCGGAACATCATCGCCGCGGAGAGGATGGTCGCGTAGGGGTTGGCCTTCCCCTCTCCCGCTATGTCGGGGGCGGAGCCGTGGACGGGTTCGAAGATGCCGGGGGAGCCTGGCTTGCCCAGAGACGCGCTCGGGAGCATCCCCATCGAGCCGGGGAGCATCGCGGCTTCGTCCGAGAGGATATCTCCAAAGAGGTTCTCGGTCAATACGACGTCGAACCTCGTCGGTGCCTGAACGAGGTACATCGCAGCCGCGTCGACGAGGACGTGGTCGAGCTCCACCCCAGGATAATCTTCGGCCACCTTAGAGACGACCCTGCGCCACAGCCGGCTCGTCGCCATGACATTCGCCTTGTCCACGCTCGTCACCCGCCGCTTGCGGCGCTTCGCCGCATCAAAAGCCACCCGCGCGACCCTATCTATCTCCTCTCGCGTGTAAACGCTGAGATCACTGGCCCTCTCCTCCCCTTCTTCCTTCTCCCCGAAGTAAGCCCCGCCGGTCAACTCCCTGACGATCAGCACGTCGACGCCATCGACGACCTCGCGTTTGAGGGGCGAGGAGTCGATCAGGGCCGGTATGGCGACTACGGGTCTCAGGTTGGCGAAGGCCCCGAGGTGCTTCCTTAGCCCGAGCAGCCCTGCCTCGGGGCGTAGCGAAGCTGGCGCGTCGTCGAAGTCGGGATGCCCGACGGCACCGAGCAGGACCGAATCAGAGGCGCTAGCGGCCTCCAGAGTCTCTGCGGAGACGGGCTCGCCTTCCTCGCGGATGGCCGTGCCGCCGATCCTGCGCTCCTCGTAGCGCACTTCGATGCCGAAGTGATCCGCCGCCGCGTCGACGACCTCGCGGGCGGCCCCGACCACCTCGGGTCCGATGCCGTCGCCTGGTAGTAATAGTATGTCGAACGCATCTCTCATAGCGGATCCTCCTAAAACTCGGGCCTCGACACCAGCCACTCTCGTCCGCCCTGACCTAAAGCATCTCTGAGCAACTCCTCGGCCCGCTCCCTATCGACTATCTCGTCTACTTCCCAGAGATCGTGGAATATGTTCTGCAGGAAACTTTCTCCGAACTCCTCGAGCGCCGCCGCGCCGAGCAGGAGCAGCAGGTTCTGGAACGACATCTGATCCCCCGCGCCTGCCGGTCCACGAAAGCCCCGCACGGTGAACCCCGGCTCCCTCTCTATCCGCGACAGATGCTCCTTCAAGGGCAGCCCGACCCTGCGGGCGACCGCCGCCGAAGCGGCCTGCGGCACGAACTCCCCCAACCACGCCGGGGTCCTCACGACCTCCCGTCCGAGCAGGAACGCGTGGGCCATCTCGTGCCAGACGGTAAGGGGCACCATGGCGGCGGTACGCGGTCTGAACACGGGCGCGAGATCCCCAGGCAGCACCAGGGCTGGAGGATCGACCGAACGGGTGAAGTAGGGGAGCCCAGGCGGATAGG
>JACCSM010000426.1 GCA_013698525.1 Rubrobacteraceae bacterium | reverse complement strand
GGGGTGGACGCGGTCACCGACGGCGCGACGGGCTCGGATGTCGACGCGGCGTGCCGGGACCTGATCACCGCGGGGGGCCGCGGCGAGGCGTTCGCGCACGGGACGGGGCACGGGGTCGGCCTCGACGTCCACGAGGCCCCGCGCCTGGCGGCGGACGCGGACGGTACACTGCGCGCCGCGATGGTCGTCACCGTCGAGCCCGGCGTCTACGTGCCCGGCCTCGGTGGCGCCCGCGTCGAGGACACCGTCGCCGTCACCGCAGGCGGCAGCCAGCTCCTCACGGCGAGCCCCACGCCCCTCGCCGTCCTCTAGCCCTCACCCGCGAACAGCCACTGGAGCGCGAGCCCGCCATGGTGTCCACGAACAGCCTCAAGAACGGCATGACCCTCAAGATCGACGGCACGCTGTGGCGTGTCGAGTACTTCCAGCACGTCAAGCCGGGCAAGGGCGGGGCGTTCGTGAGGACGCGACTCAGGAATATAGACAGCGGGGCCGTGGTCGAGAAGACCTTCCGTGCGGGGGAGAAGCTCGAGAACGTGAGGACCGAGTCGCGGCCGATGACGTACCTCTACAGGGATGGAGACCTGCTCTACTTCATGGACTCGGACACCTACGATCAGGTGCCTATGCCAGCCCAGGTCGTCGGCGAGGCGGTAGGGTATATCGTGGAGGGGGGCACCGTCACCGTGCTTTCGGCCGACGGTGAGGTCGTCAGCGTAGAGCCGCCTGCGCACGTTGACCTCGGGGTCTCGCAGACGGACCCAGGCCTCAAGGGCGATACGGCGACGGGGGGGACCAAGCCGGCCACCCTCGAGACGGGCGTCGTAGTACAGGTGCCGCTCTTCATCAACGTCGGCGACCAGGTGAGGGTGGACACGCGTTCCAACGAGTACCTGACGAGGGTCTGAGGTTCGTGGACTGGAGAAGCTCTTGAGCCGCCGGACGGCCCGCAAGCAGGCGTTTTTGAACCTGTACCAGAGCGACGTAAACGATAGTCCTCTCGGCCCGACCATGGAGCGCTGGCGGGAGTACAGGGGGGATCTCCAGGAGTATGCGGTCAGGCTCGCTCGCGGTGTTGAGGGGGAGCAGGAACAGCTCGACGCGGTGCTCTCAGAGGTCTCGGTAGGGTGGCCTGTACACCGCATGAGCTCGGTGGACCGTTCGATCCTGCGCCTCGCACTCTACGAGATGCTCTACGTCGACGACGTTCCCCCCGAAGTCGCGGTAAACGAGGCCGTCGAGCTCGCTAAAGGGTTCTCCGGTGACGAAGCGCCGGCCTTCGTAGGGGGAGTTTTGCGAGGCGCAGAGCTGAGGGCACAGGGCAAGGTGGGCCATGGCGGGCGGGGTTAGCAGTACGCACAGCCAGGTCAGGTGGGAAGCGCACAGGCGCGCCTTCGAAGAGTACCTGCAAGGACTCAGGTTCACACAGGAGGCGCGGCTCAGAGGACTCGAAGAGGCCATGAGGTACTCGATGCTCGCCGGCGGCAAGCGCGTGCGGCCCGCGCTGTGCATGGAGGTGGCCTGGATCTTCGGGGCAGAACCCTCCCTGGTGCTCCCTTCCGCTGCGGCCATCGAGCTCATCCACACCTACTCGCTCATCCACGACGACCTTCCCGCCATGGACGATGATGACTACAGGAGGGGAAGGCCGACGGCCCACAAGAAGTTCGGCGAGGCGATGGCCATACTCGCAGGTGACGCCTTCTTCGGCGAGGCCCTGACCCTGATCACAGTCCACCAGAAAGGTAGCTGCGAGGAGATCATCGAGGTCGTGCGGGAACTCGCTGGCTCGACGGGGGTCAACGGGATGGTCGGGGGTCAGGTCATGGACATGGACCAGACGGGCCGCGCCGGGGCGACCGGGCCCGAGACGCTGTACATGATCCACAAGTACAAAACGGGCGCCCTGATCAAATCCTCCGCCCGTATCGGGGCGATACTGGCCGGCGCAACCAGCGAGGAACAGGCCGCAGTCTCGGAGTATGCTTCGGAACTCGGCCTCTGCTTCCAGATAGTCGACGACGTACTCAACGCCACATCGACCCGTGAGGAACTCGGCAAGAGCGCCGGTTCCGACGCAGAGCAGGGCAAGGCCACGTTCGTCGGCGTCTTCGGCCTCGAAGGTGCCACGCGGGAGGCCGACAGGGCCGCGAAAAGGGCCTTCGCAGCCCTCTCGAAGGTCGAGGGAGACACTTCGGGCCTGCAGGAGCTGGCGCATTTCGTGCGTTACAGGGAGAGCTAGCCCTCAGGCATGGAGAGTAGCCCGAAAGGGAGCCGGCAGCGGTTGGACGCCTTGCTCGTAGAGCGGGGCCTCGCCGAGAGCAGGGGGAAGGCGCAGGGTCTGATCCTCTCCGGCAGCGTGCGCGTAGGCGACAGGGTAGTGACAAAGGCAGGGTCGCGCATCTCCGCTGAAGAACGCCTCTACGTCGATCAGAACGAACGCTTCGTCTCGCGTGCCGGCGAGAAACTCGACGCTGCCATCGACGAGTTCGGCGTGCGGGTGGAAGGACGCTCCTGCCTCGATGCCGGAGCATCGACGGGTGGATTCACCGACGCGCTCCTGCAACGAGGAGCCGAAAGGGTGATCGCGGTCGACGTAGGCTACGGCCAGTTCGACTGGGGGCTGCGCAACGATTCTCGCGTCACCGCCCTCGAGCGGACCAACGTGCGCCGGTTGACCGGAAGAGACCTGCCGTTCGAGTGCGACCTTCTGGTGGCCGACCTCTCGTTCATCTCCCTCACCGTCGCGCTAGAAGGTCTATTTGCGACTACACCGGCGCTGCTGGAGGCGATCGTGCTCGTCAAACCTCAGTTCGAAGCGGGGCCTGACGCCGTAGGGCGCGGAGGCCTCGTAAGGGACAGGGAGGTACGAGCCGACGTGATCCTGGCTGTCGCCGAGTATTTCGGTTCCCTCGGATTCGGTGCTGTCGGTGCGGCACGGGGGGCCGTCGCAGGAAGGAAATCGGGGAACGTCGAGTACCCGGTACACCTGCTCAGGGGAGCTGAGTCGACCCTTGATGAGGCACATATAAGGGAGGTCGTCGGTCGTGGGTGAC
>JACCSM010000425.1 GCA_013698525.1 Rubrobacteraceae bacterium | reverse complement strand
GTCTCGGAGCTCCACAAGCTGAACCTGCGCGAGGACCGGTTCAACGCCAACGAGATCATCCTCGAAGCCCTCAAGCACAAGCTGCGCTTCGAGCAAGTCCCCGTCTCGATGATGAGCCGCGCCGCGGGCGAGACCAAGAAACCCCCGAAGCTGGCCTACCCTCTTGGGGTCTTCAGGGTCATAATCTCGACCTGGCTGAGGTAGAGCGTGTCAGCCAGTCAGCACGCCGCCTTGCAGGCGGCTTGTCAGCATTTTAGCTCTGTGTTGTGTGTGGTGAAACACGCGTGGGCTTGAGAGAATGCCAGAGGAGCCCCCACTTATTGAGAGTCGTCTCCGACCGCGAGACCTGACAAGCTGAAGTGCTGACAAGCGGAGGCGTCAGCCGGAGCGTGCTGAAATGCTGACTAGCTGAAATGCTGAACAGCTTGAAAACACGGCAGGGAGCGGGGGAGGGGAGCGCGTACATCGCGGGCTCCTTCTTCGTCGCCGGGGTGTTGACCTACGCCTTCCAGAGCGCCTCGTTCCACGTACTCGGGAAGGCTGGCTCGGCGCCGCTTACGCTACTGTGGTCAGCAACCTTTCTCTCGGTCCAGGTGCTCTGGATCGGCGGCACGCAGACCCTGGGACACTACATCGCCGAGAGGGAGTCGCGGGGCAGGGGCTGGGAACCGGTAGTCTCCTCCGTGCGGCGCTGGCAGGTCGGACTGGCAGTGACGTTCGCCGGCGTGGCGTTGATCGCCAGCCCGCTGCTCACCGAGGAGCTCTTCGGCAACGCGTGGCTCACAGCGGCATTCATAGTGGCCGTGATCTTCTACGCGCCCGTATACTTCCGGCGGGGGATCTTCAACGGGCACAGGCAGTCTCTTCGCCTTGGCGCTCAGATCGTAGCCGAGTCGGCGGCACGGCTGCTCCTCGCCGCCGTGCTCCTCGCCTTTGGGTGGGGCGTTTTCGGGCCGGCTATCGCCATCGTGATCGCCCCCGTCGTCGGGGTGCTGGCAGTCAGGCCAGCGTCCGTGACCCCCCCCGAACGCGCGGGCGACGCTTTCTCTACAGGCAATGCACTCAGGTTCGCCGGGCCCGTGCTCTTGTGCATGGCCTTCGCCCAAGCGCTGATGAACGGGGGACCGATAATCGCGCGCCTCCTTGACGGCACCGACGCTCAGGTCGGCCTGTTCGCGGCGGCGCTTACCCTCACCCGTATCCCCCAGTACGTGTTCAGCCCCGCCATAGGCGCGCTCCTGCCCCGCGCGAGCCTCGTGCTGTCCACCGAAGGCAGGGGGGCCTTCGATCGCTTTGTGGCGAGGGCACTCGGGGTAGTCGGCCTAGTTAGTTTACTCATGGTGGCCGGCACCTGGATGTTCGGCGGGTGGGGGCTCAGGCTCTTCGCCGGCGCAGAGTTCGACGCGAGCCGGGCCGTACTCGTTGCCCTGGCGACGATGGCCGCCTTCTACCTCCTCTCCGACGCGCTCAACCAGGGGCTCTTCGCACTTGGGCAAGGCCGGCTCGCCGCGCTCGGGTGGTTCGTCGGCCTGCTCGCTTCCGCCGTCTGTCTGATGATCCTGGGCGCCGGTGTCGTCGAGAGGGTCGCCTACTCCCTGGCCCTCGGCACCTTCGTCGCCGCCGCAGTTCAGGCAGTGTTCTATCTGGCGGTGCGCAGGTCGGCGGGAGCGACCGAAGGCCGCTAGCCGCCGGAACCCTATCCTCTCACGAACCAGTCTACAGTGCGCCTGAGGCCCTCGTCCAGGCCGACTTCGGCCCTCCAGCCGAGCATGCGCTGTGCCTTGGAGGTGTCGGCGTAGTTGCGGCGCACTTCTCCTCGGCGGGCGGCCGTCTTGCGGACCTCGATGCCATCTATGCCTGCGGCGGTGAGGGCGGGAAGGAGCCTGTCTGTCAGCTCCTGCACCGTCGTCTCGGCGCTCGTGGCGATCTGGAAGACCTCGCCGCCGACACCATCCACGGTGGCCGAGAGCCGCACGGCCCGGATCAGGTCGTCCACGTAGATGAAGTCGCGGGTCTGGGTGCCGTCGCCGTATATCTCGAGTACTTCCCCTTCCACAGCCCGCTTGATAAAGCGCGCGACGACGCTGTTCTTGTGGCCCGAGAGGGGACCGTAGACGTTGCCGAAGCGCAGCGCCACACTCTCGACACCGAAGGTACGGAAGTATGCTGAGCAATAGCCCTCGCCCGCCAGCTTGCTCGCCCCGTAGGGCGCGACGGGATGCGGGGGCATCTCTTCGTGGATCGGTGGCTCGGCCTCGCCAATGATGGTCCCGCCGCTCGAGGCGAAGATAAAGCGTCTTATGCCAGCGTGCCTGGCCGCCTCGAGGTAGTTGAGCGTGCCGACGACGTTGCTCATGCAGTCGCCCCGAGGGTCCTCGACCGAGGGCATGACCCCCGTGTTCGCCGCGAAGTGAACGATGATGTCGGCGCCCCTGGCCGCGCGCAGCGCGAGGTCGTCGTCCGTTATGTCGCCTGCGACTAGCTCGAGGTGCTCGCCGGAGACCATCGGGCCGAGCTCCCCTGACGATACTTCGACGAAGTCGCCGGCGGCGGCCAGGTCCTCTCGCGTCCCCACAGAGAGGTTATCGACGACCCTGACGGCGTGTCCGCCTTCCTCCCTCAGGGACCGGATCAGGGCCGTACCGATAAAACCGCAGCCGCCCGTGACCAGCCAGTTCACGAAGACCGCCTCAGCGGGAGAGAACCTTCAGGGATCTTTGTACTCGAGTGCATAACCGTCCTTACCAAGCGTCGTTTGCCGCGCATACATTAGACCAACCTCCCCTCCGGCGCGAGTCTCGGTACGGTGGGAGGTGTGAAGGACTTGCTCTCTGACGAACGTCCTGCGGAAGGGGGCGCTATTCGCTACAATCTTCGACGGTTGGTCCGATTTAGTAGGGAAGGCCTTTGTATTTGGACGCGAAGACGCTCTTTGCTGTAGAGAAGTACGCCCGGCGCGGCGCTAGGGAGAAGCCCGAAGCCTTCGCTTGCCTGCGCGTACCCGGAGGCGAGGGGTGAAGGAGCGTACCCTCACGCGCAGGGACTTTCTCAAGGTGGCCGGCGCAGGGGCCGCCGGGGCTACCATGCTCGGCGCGGCCGGGTGTGGCAGCCTCGCCAACAGCTTTACACAAGTGCCCGACGAGTACCTTCCGAGTGGGGGATCGAGAATGAACGTAATACTGGTGATCATAGACAGCCTGAGAAGAGACCACCTCGGCGTCTACGGCAACGACTGGATAAAGACCCCCAACCTCGACGCCCTCGCCGGAGAGAGCCTGCGTTTCGACCGCTCCTACCCCGAGTCCCTGCCGACCATCCTGGCGCGGCGTGCGATCCACACGGGGATAAGGACGTTCCCTTTCAGGGACTGGCAGAAGTGGTACGACGAGGACGTCAACCTCTGGGGCTGGCAGCCGATCCCGAGAGGGCAGGTTACCCTCGCCGAGATCCTCCTCGGTGAAGGCTTCTACAACCTGATGGTCACAGACACGCTGCACCAGTTCAGGCCCTTCTACGACATGCACCGCGGCTTCCACGCCTTCGACTTCATCAGGGGCCAGGAGAGAGACCTCTTCAGGCCTCAGTCACCTGCCTCCGAGAAGAAGATGGAGAACACCCTGATCGGCGGCCCGAGCGCCGCGCACTCAGAGGAGATAATGCACCAGTACTACGCGAACACGGTCGGTCGCCAGACCGAGGAGGACTGGTTCGCCCCGCAGGTGTTCACGAAGGCGGCTGAGTACCTGGAGATGGCTAAGGAGAGCCAGCCTTTCTTCATGTTCGTCGACAACTACGACCCGCACGAGCCGTGGGATCCGCCGCAGAAGTACATCGACCTCTACAGCGACGGCTTCGACGGCCCCGAGCCCGTCACCTCCAGCAGCGGACCCTCGGACTGGCTCACGGAGCGCCAGCTCGAGCGGATGCACGCGCGCTACTCCGCCGAGGTGACGATGACCGACCACTGGCTCGGCCACTTCCTGGACAAGGCACAGG
>JACCSM010000393.1 GCA_013698525.1 Rubrobacteraceae bacterium | reverse complement strand
CGCGCATCCTGCCGGACGGAACTTACTACGTCACCGATGTGAGGCTCAAGCGTTACGTCCGCGACTACCTCAAGAGCCAGGGCAACGACATCCTCGTAGACAGCATCGAAGGCAAGACGACCAACCTCACGGGTCGGGTCGGAGCCTATCTCCAGAGGGTCGAAAAACCCGAGGCGAACGGTGAAGAGCTGGTGAGGATCCTCCTCGATGCTTTCGTGGATGCTCGATTATTCGGAAGCGCATTGGCATTCAAGGCCGAGGAAGCCAAAGACGAAGGCGTCAAGAGAAAGAACAAATGGGAAACGCAGCCGAAGACCCTGACAGGGGCGACCCAGATCAACCAGGGTGAGGTCCTCCACAAAGCTCAGGAAGTGGACATACGCGGAACGAGCATCTTCAGTAGTCAGGAAGGAAACCGTCAGGGAACGTTCACGGAGAACTTCGTCCTTCGCTACGGTCTCGTAGGCTTCAACGGCGTCTCGAACGAACATAGCGCGAAGGTCTCCCTGATGACCGACGAGGACTACGACTCTCTCCTCCAAGCTCTCTGGAAGGGTGTCCGTAGCGCAGGCAACACCCGAACGAAAATGGGCCAGTCGCCACGCCTCCTGTTCAGTATCACGTACAAACCGGGGGCCGAATTCCAGTTCGGGACGCTGCTCGACTATGTCTCCGTCGAGAGCGCGAACGGCAAACCGCCGGAAGAGTGGAGCAGCCCGGACGATTACAAGGTGAGCCTGAAGAAGCTGCGGGAACGGCTCGAAAGGTACTCACACCACATCGAGCGCGTGGAGTTCTGCGTAAGCCCGGACATCACGCTTGATGCAGAAGACGATGCCTTCCTGACGAGAGAATCGGTCGGGTTCGAGGTGAGGGATCTCGACTGCGATGGCGCAGGGAGATAACTTGACCGGGGAGACTCTACCCGTCATCGTCTTCCACTACCGTGCGAGGTTCGGACATTTCCTGCGAGCCGAGGCGAGTGTCAGCGCGCTCACCTACCCGGTGCCGCCCAGAACGGCCCTCATGGGTATGATCGGCGCGGTGCTAGGTCTACCTAAAGACACTCCGCAGGTGGCGCTGCGCGAGAGTCGCATAGCCGTCCGTGGAGCAGTCCCACAAACGCACTGGCATCGGGTGAAACTACGCAAAGATCCCCCATCCGCTCTGTCGATGAAGGTCAAACGCGGAGCGAAGGGACAGAAGAACCCCGCACCAGAGATGGCTACCCTGAACAAACAGGAATGGCTCTTCGAGCCAGATTACGAGATCATCGCAAGCCTTCCAGGCACATACCACGAGGAGTTCACCGATAGGATAAGGAATCGCCGCTGGCACTACGGGCCTTGCATGGGTCTCAGCGAGATGCTCGCCGACCTGGAGTTCGTATCCGATGGGAAGGCGACGCTCCTGCCGCCAGATAGCGATGTCCTCTGCGAGAGCGTTGCCTGCCGTGAAGAAGGAACATCCATCGACGGAAAGCGTACGGTGGAAGGCGGGGTTCCGCTGGCAATGCTCCCACTCAGGATGCCGAGGGAAGTAACCCCAGGCCGGGTATTCAGCCATGCGGATTATCTGATCGAACGCTCCTGTAGACCGATGCCGTTGATCTCCGACGCAGCATGGAGGATCGAGGTGCAGGAGCGTGAGAGGACGGTGATCTTCCTTTGACCGAAGAGTTGAAGTCCCATCCCGACAGGTCTCTCGAACAACACGTCCGGGACGTTCAGGATGCGGCGACGGCAATCCTCGCCCTCCACTCCCACGACGATGACAGGGAGAGGATCGTATCGGATATCGTCAGCCTGCACGACCTCGGGAAAGCAACGATGGAGTTTCAGGAATACATTGGCAACCCGTCCGGCTTCAAGGGAAACAGAGATAGGAAGGCCCACACACCGCTCGGTTTCGCAGCCACGCTCTTGATCGGTGAAGAGCTCGTATGGTCGCACACGCGGACGCTGCAAGTAGCGACGGCGGTACTCGGCCACCACACGAGCTTCCCGATGTCCAAGCGCATGACCGACGCCTACCTGATGAGCGATAAGTGGGCGGACATCATCGAGACACAAGCTGGAGGCATCCCGGTGAACGAAGCCAACGGCATCACCGGCTTCGACCTCGATGACATACTCGCCAACCCCTTCATCTGCGACGAAGCCAATGAAGTCGCTCAAAAAATCGTGGACTCGCTTAAGGAGAAGGCGAGCCAAGACCTAGACGGCGCGGTCGCCGAGCGGTTGAAGGCGCAATTCGTGTTCAGCGTTCTTCTGGAGGCCGATAAGGCGTTCCTCGCTCTGTCAGAAGACAGAAAATCCGGCTACAGAACCGCCCGCGACGTGTCCTTTTCGGAAGAACTGGTGGAGGATTATCTCGAAAGCTCAGATCTCTCCGAGATAAACCGGTTGCGTACGGAGGCACGTAAGCAGGCTACGAATACACTTATGTCTGATACGGATCATCATCTGTGGACTCTGACTCTCCCGACCGGGCTTGGTAAGACTCTCACGGCTGCAAGCCTCGCTTTCGGTCTGCGTGAAACTTTGCCGCTGCCGAAGCGCCGCATCTTCATCGTCCTGCCGTTCCTCTCGATCATTGACCAGACAGCCAAAGTCTACGACGAACTCCTCGTAAAACCCGCCACGTCCGAGCTCATGCAGAGCCACAGCCTGAGTGAGCGCACATACGACTCCGCTGAAGGTCGAGACGCGGAGTTCCTGCTCGATACCTGGGACTCGGAGATCGTCATAACCACCTTCGATCAGTTCCTCCTCTCGCTGCTCGGAGATCGCTCCCGGCATCAGATGCGCTTCCATAACCTCGCGGACGCTATCGTCATCTTCGATGAAGTACAGACCATCCCGGTGAAGATGTGGGATCTCCTTGATCACGCTCTCAGGCAACTCACAGAGAACCTTAACACCACTGCGATCATCATGTCCGCGACGCAGCCCGGTTTTATCACCGGGGCGCGTGAACTCGTGGACCCGACGGAGAAATACTACGGTGAGTTCGAGCGTTACAGGTTCGTACTCAAGCACCGGAACAGACTGAAGCTGGATGATTTCATCGAGAAGATTTTGGAGAGACAGGAAGAACTCGAAGGTATGCGGGTCATGATCACGCTGAACACCCGCGCCTCGGCCAGGCACGTTCTGGACGAGCTTATAGACGCATGGGAGCCTCCAGTCTATTTCCTGACGGCGGACGTTACGCCGAAAGACCGTCTCGAAAAGATAGATAAGATCAAAGCCTCGAAGGACGCGCCGTGTCTGGTGGTTTCGACACAGGTGATAGAGGCCGGAGTAGACATAGACATGGATCTCGTCATGCGGGACTTCGCGCCGCTTGACAGCCTGATCCAGGTCGCAGGCCGCTGTAACCGCAATGGAACAAACCCGCGCCGGGACGTGGAAATATACTCCCTCGAAAACGAGCGAGGCCAATCGTACTCGGAAATGGTCTACACGGTCGAAAGAGGCAGCCCGGACGTTCGGCTTCAGATGACGAGGGACATCCTCGACAAGCACGAGTCCGTGCCGGAAGAGAATATCCTCGAAGTCTGTAACGAATACTTCGCGAAGATAAGGAACGGAAAGGACCTGGGCAGGAAGCACACCTTCGATTGGGCGACGCTCGCGGACGACCAGCCGGACATAAGGACGCTACTCAGGGGCGAGCGCAACCGTCAGATGCAGTTGATCGTCGCGAGCCGGGATGAAGGCGACCTCGTCTCTGACATCGAGAAAGCCCTCGCCATCGCAGACAGGTGGGAACGACGCAGCGCGTTGAGAAGCCTCGCTGGCAGGATCGCCCGCGTAACGATCTCCGTATGGGTCAGGAAGGACTGGCATCCCGGAGACATCGCCGAACCCATCGGCAACTACAACTCGAACGAGGACTTCTGGAAACATCCGTGGTGGATCGTCTATCCAGACAGGTATACGCCCGAGCGAGGCATTGAGATGGAAGGCAACCCGTTCCTGTGAGCACCCAGATAACCGGCACGCTTGTCTGGTACTACGCGATCTGTCCGCGCGAGGCGTGGCTGATGGCGCACGAGCTGGAGCCGGAGAGGAACTTCGACTTGCTGGCGGAGGGACGACTGAACCAGGAGGCGCACTACAAGCGGGCGACGAAGGAGTTGTCGCTGCCGGGGATGCGGCTTGACGGGGTGCGGCGCGAGGGAGACCGTCTGATCGTCTCGGAGGTCAAGAAGTCATCGCGGTTCCTTCCGGCTACGCGATTGCAACTCGGCTACTATCTGTGGCGGCTGGACAAAGAGGGGATGGAGGCTGCCGGTGAGATCTTGATCCCCAAAGAGCGCAAGCGCGAAGTGGTCGAGCTGACCCCGGAATTGAAAGGGCAAGTCGAGGGGATCATGGAGGAGATAGAGGCCCTCGTCGCCCAGCCCGCGCCGCCTCCTACCGTGAAGATACCGTTCTGCAAGAACTGCGCCTACGCGGAATTTTGCTGGTCGTGAGGGACTCGTGAGGAAGCCGGTCTATATCTTCAACGCCGGGGACCTGGAACGCCACCAGAACACGTTGCGGTTCACGACCGCCGAAGGACGCCGCTTCGTGCCGGTGGAGACGACGAGTGAGATCCACGCCTTCGGCGAGGTCTCCTTGAATACGAAGCTCCTGAATTTTCTCGCCCAGAACCACATCCCGCTGCACGTCTACAACTACTACGGCTACTGGTCTGGCTCGTACATGCCGCGTGAGCAGTATGTCTCGGGGCATCTGACCCTGGCCCAGGCCGCCCATTATTTGGACCATGACAAGCGCATGACCCTGGCCCGTCTCTTCGTGCGCGGCT
>JACCSM010000385.1 GCA_013698525.1 Rubrobacteraceae bacterium | reverse complement strand
GGGAGCCTAAGATCCTAAGACCCACCCTCAGAAGGTGCACCAGTGAAGCTACGTTCCCTAACCGAGCCCTTGCGAGAGTGTACTGCAACCGTACTGCAACCGGGCTGGTACGCACTGGTACGGAATGAACAAAGCAACTCCCCCAGATCGTCGAAAACCGCCTAAACAAGCGCAATTTACGGACGCCCCAGGACGGGTTAGAACGTGCTCAAGCAAACTCGTAATGAGCAGGTGGGCGGTTCGAGTCCGCTCGTCGGCTCTCCAAAAAGCGTCCATTTGCAGTAAGAATGCTGGCATTAATCATAAGAGTACTGTAAGAATAGGGAAGCTGATCCGGTGCCCGACTCCTCCTTTCCCTTTCCCACCTATCACCTCGAAAAAGCGGGCACCGGATGCACGAGCTTAGAGCTGAGCCGAAGGCTCGGCCCGATGTGCTGTGCCGGGCCTTGGAGCTTCGGAGGGGGTAGAGAAGCCCTGTGCCCGTGATGTTGGGAGTACTCTATGGGACATGGGGCTGCAGTTCTGTAGGTATTTTGTCCCGAACTTCTCTCCTGATAAGCACCGAGACTGTCGTTACCACATCGATTGGTATTTCCCGTCGCCGCTGTATGAGATGCTATCCTCGATTTGGATGTGCAGGCGTGGCACGATACCCTAGCAGTGAGGCGCCACGACAAAGGCAGGGGAGAAGAGGACATTGCGTGAAGAGGGTGTGATTAAGGTAACGATCGTCGACGATCAGCGACTTTTCGTCGACGGTCTTGTCAGGATCCTCAGCATCCAACGTGACGTGGAAGTGGTGGGTAGGGCGCACACGGGCGAGGAGGCCGTGGAGATGTGTCTGAGGGAGGAGCCCGACGTCGTGCTTATGGACCTCTCTATGCCGGGGATGGGTGGCATCAGGGCGACTCGAAAGATTCTCAGTCTTTTGCCAAGGACACAGGTCCTGGTCCTGACCGTCCACACCGATGACATCAACCTCTTTCAAGCGATTAAGGCCGGCGCGCAGGGGTACATCCTGAAGGATTGCGCCCCGGAAGATCTCGCGAGCGCGATAAAGGCCGTCCATGCCGGAGACACCATCATGTCTCCTGATATCGCGAAGAAGACGATGACGACCTTCGAGGGCATTCGCTCAAGCACTGAGCTCGCTCCGAGCCTCACCGAGCGAGAGCTCGAGGTGATAAAGGCGCTGGCTCAGGGCAAGAGCAACAAGGAGATAGCGCGCGATCTGGGCATCTCGGAGAAGACGGTTCGCAACCATGCCTCCAACATCTACAGGAAGTTGCACATCTTCGACAGGACCCAGGCCGTCATCTACGCCGTTCGTCGTGGTCTTGTGGACATCGAGCAACCGGAGCTTCCCTAACGCAACCCCGATCCTCCTCTACGCTATCTACGGCTTGTTGCTCACGCAGGGATCAAGGGCATGGCACCCTGACGCGTACCAACGTCCTCTTACCAATCTCGGAGCGGATCGCCATATCCCCCCCTAGCAAAGACACCCGCTCGCGCATTCCTTCAATGCCCACCCCGCTATCCGCCGATGCGGGGTTGAAGCCCAGCCCGTCGTCGGCTACCTCCACCACCAAGGAGTCGGCTCCTTCTACTTCCAAACCGATGCGGACGTTGCGCGCCTCGGAGTGGCACCTGGCATTGGTGAGAGCTTCTTGGACGATCCTAAGCAGCTCCCTACCCGTCTCGTCAGGAATCTCGTGCGGGAAGTCGTCTTGGACCTCAAGTTTTACCTCGCACTCGGGAGCCCGCTGAAGGTTGACCTCCACTAGAGATTCAATGGCCTGAAGAAACGGTGGGGGTTTCTCCGAACGCAGATCGTAGACGGCCCGGCGCAACTTCGAAGCGGCTTGCCTTAGGGTATCGATCTCTCGATGGAGATCGGTATCATATCCCTCAAACCGTGTTTTCTGCTCCATGCGGGCGGCTTCCAGCCCTTGCACGACGGCCGCGAGGTCTTGCAACACCCCATCGTGCAGATCGCGGGCTATCCGGCTGCGCTCAGCCTCCCGCACCATTCGTAGTTCTTCTTCGGCGCGTTTGCGCTCGGTTATGTCTACCAGCACATTCACCGCCCCGATGAGGTTGCCCGACTCGTCGTGGATGGGATTAGCGTGGGCCAGGGCGCTCAGACGCTCGCCGCCCGGGCGCTCGATGACGATCTCGCGCTTGTTGTACCCTTCGTTCGACTCGAGCGCGAGCGCCATCCAACATTGGTTGTGAGCGATCGGGGATCCATCTACCGCAAAAAGCTTAAAGGAGCCGCAGAAGCGGTCCACGGGATCGTTCAGCTTCGGCGCGCGCCCCCACAGTCGCACCGCATGCTGGTTAAAATAGGTGATCAATCCTTCGGGATCGCAGGTGTACGCCCCGGCGGGCAGCTTTTCCAGCAACCGACGGAAATGCAATTCGCCATCGTGCAGGGTCGATCCAGCCTGATGTACCTGATTGATCTCTTCTGGTACTGGTTGCCGCATAGCTACCCTGCTGCCTTTATCTCGCACATCGCAGAACTCACCTCTGAAGCAGTAGCAGAATACCACCCATTCGGCAACGCCACAGCCGTGACAGAACACATTTTTGAGATCTTGTCATCGAGGATGTTCTCGGAAACAGAATATCCACGTCACCCAATGATAGGCAATTGTTCTTACGACTCCCGCTCAAGCCTGATTAGGCTTCGAGGCGAGCTGGGGAAAGGATATAAAGCATATGTGTAGGTTCGCTGTGCCACTGCCACCATCTGGAGACTAGCAACAAGTGGGCGATTTTCAGCAAGGTGCGGAAGCACCTCATCTGAAGACCCCCGGCCTTGGAACCCGCCGATAAGCTAGGTCTGGGATGACACATATGCGTCTAGGACTTATGTCCCATCGACTTCTGCCCGTTTCCCCTCTAGCCTAGAAGCCACACTCTCCTCAGCTTGCCTGAGGAGGTAAAGGAGTATGTGAGTCGCGCGGTAGCGCGTAGGTGCGCCAACGGGAAGGGGTGGTTAGGTCGTGGGCTTTGACGAGATACGCGTCGGCACAAGGGTGAGGGTGCGAGGGGACCACAGGGTTGAGTCCCGGCGAGAGGCCGTGGGCAAGATCATGGGCCGCTACGGGGGGCGCGAGCATGTTGCTGTAGACGTACAGCTCTCTGATGGCCGGCGGAGGCTGTTCTGGCCGGCGGACCTAAAAGAGATTTCTCCACCGCGGACTTGGTGGCGTTCGATGTTCGAGGGGGGCTAGCATGATCCATCCGACATCGGAAGGCCGCATCGGCGCGAAGGTGAGGTTGCGCGAGCTCGACTCTGTGCCGGATGAGTTGCAGGGCTTGTCCGGCACGATCACGCAGAGCTTCGGCCATCCGGACCACGCGGCCCACGAGGTGGTCCTAGACGGCGGGGGCCCCCATTTGTTCTGGCACTACCAGCTGAGGGACGAGACCCCCGATGGGGCGCCAAGTGAGCGCCGACCGCGCACTATTTACAGAAGAGCCTAATTGAGGTGGTCTCCAAACCTAGCGATCCGTTGACGCACACTCATGAGAATTAGCCTATGCGGGCGTAGAATGCCGCGCCTGGAACGAGCTTTCAGAAGGAGGAGGAGAGCTTGAGAGCAGAGCAGACCGTATCCGAGATGGTGGTGGAGTCGCTGGCCAGACAGGCCGAGGCGGTCTCGGAGAGGACGGGGCATACCTTCGAGGACGCGTTTGCAGAGGTGCTTAAGACCCCTGCCGGCAGCCGACTGGGCGAGCTTGCTGACGGTTTCCATCGACACGAGAAGGCCGCCCAGTGGCAGGCTGGCCTGCTAGCCGACCGCGAGGCCCAAAGGCCAGCCCACTTGCGCGAGTTGGGGGGCGCAGAGGCCCGCGACTCATGGCTGGGGCACTACCTGGAGTGGGCCGAAGGCGCGGCCGTGCGCGAGGAGTACCACGCGTTTCTGCACGAGAGGTTCGCGTCCCTGAGGGGTTGAAGCGTTGGGACCTCTTCGAGGCTTCGCGTCTTCCTATTTTTGCCAGTGCGCGGAGGGGGAGTGACGCTAACCTCCTGTAACCACGTGGGAATGAGCTGAGAGAATAGGGCGCCCGACCAAGGCTGCCGATTTCCTCGTCTATCGCTCCCAGCAGCGTGGAGGCTAGCAGAGATGAGACCGTACTTTACGTCAGACACCGTTAGACTCGTAGTAGTTGCGATTGTGGACTGTAAAGAAACCGGACACCTGTAACCCGCCGCGTACTGACACCACTTGACCCTAGTTTGACCCTAACCCGCACGCAACACTCTGCAATACCGGGCAATCGAGGGCACAGAAAACCCGTTTCCTATGCCAGATTCGCAAACCCCTGCAATGCCCAGCAACCACCGACCGCACACTCGTAATGAGCAGGTCAGCGGTTCGAGTCCGCTCGTCGGCTCTCACCAATTGGCTTAGATAAGCCGAATAGTCTGCAAGGTTAATCCCCTCGGCGTCGCACCGAGGGGATTCTGATACCACTCTGATACCACTCAGCGCTGCTTGAAGCTGCGCGCTTAACCTGCATGGGTCTCCTCAGGCTGATCGATCCGGTAACATGAAGGCGGAAATCGTGAATTCGGGGCACGGAGCGGTGCTCGTGGGAGGGCGAAGCCCAGTGGCTGGAGGCACTTGAGTGGGTGACCAGTTTGTCGCTCATGACGGGGACAAGAGTTGGGAGGCGAGCAACAACACATATACCGAACCGCGACTACTGGTGCGAGTATGCGAGGCGCTGGATCTGGATAAAGTCGGAATGGGATCTCAGCGTCAACCCCAACGAGAAGACGGCACTCAACGACATGCTGGCGACGTGCAAGGCGGACTGACGTGAGCGTTGCCGAGACTAATTGGTCTTCGTTTAGCTCCACCACGGGCGGCGTGATGACCGAGGAGGTGGGGGCGATTACCGGCGAGCTCGAGCTGCTGACCCGCCTAACCCCGGACGGCGGCGGCATCGAGGCGATGGTGCGTTACGCAGGAGCGCAATACCTCTACACTGTTTCAGGAAGCCCCGTGCACGCCGTCTCGGCGCATCCCGACCAGGTGGGGCACCGCGCTACCCACGAGCGCATCTTGGAGACGTTGATGACGCCGGGGAGAATCGAGAGCGGCAACGAGATGCCTGTGGACCTGTTGGACGGCTGAACCTTTTGGGTTCGCCTATCGGCTTCGCTTCACTGGCAACAGCTATGTACTGAGGCTGACACAAATAACCGTAGAAAGGAATCTCTATGAAAATGTCAAGCTGCAGGCGGGACCTCGAAGGTGGTCTCGTCGCGCAGCATCGCCCACAGGACGTTGACCCTCCGGCGAGCCAAGGCGATCAGGGCCTGGGTGTGCTTCTTGCCCTCCCTTCTCTTTCGGTCGTAGTAGGCCCTGGAGTGGGGCGAGGAGCGCAAGCTGGCAAACGCCGACTGGTAGAAGACCCTCTTGAGGACCTTGTTGCCCCCGCGCATCCTGCGATGGTTGCCGACCCTCTTTCCGGAGTCGTGGGCGGCCGGCACCAGGCCGGCGTAGGCGGCGAGTTGGTCGGCGCTCTCGAAGGCGGAGAGCTCTCCGACGCTCACCAAGAACTCGGAACCGAGGATCGGACCCATGCCTGGCAGGCTAGAGAGGATCCGAGCCTCGGGACGGGCGAAAAAACGGCCCGCTATCTCCCCGTCGAGGGCGGCTACGCTCTCCTTGAGGGCGAGCGTCTCTTGGGCGAGCTCGGCGCAGATCGTGGCGGCGACGCTTTGTGCGGGCAGGGAGACGCTCTGGGCCTTGGCCGCGGTGATGGCCTTCTGGGCGATCACCTCGGCCCCCTTGACGCCGCGGTTCTTGAGGAAGGCGGCAAGGCGCCTGTGGCCCACACGGCGAATGGCGCCTGGGGTCTGGTAGTGGCTCACCAGGATGAGGGCGCCCTTGGCGTTCAGGTCCAGCGCGCGCTCCAGGGCCGGGAAGAGGGAAAGGAGGACGTCCCTGAGACGGTTGACGCACCTGGTCCGGTCGGCGACGAGGTCCCTCCGACGGGCGAGCAAGAGTTGCAGCTCAGCGAGATCGTCTTCGCCGGGAACGAGCCGAGCGAGGTTGGACCTCATCCGGACCTGGTCGGCGATGACGTAGGCGTCACGAGCATCGGTCTTGGACTCCCCGGGGTAGGCCTCGCGCGCACGCTCCACGGCCAGGCCCGGGAGGTAGAGGACCCGCTGATCTCTCTCCCACAAAAGCGCCAGAAGCAGCGCCGCGCTGCCCCCGGGCTGGTCGACGGCCCAGAGGGGCTCCTCAGAGAGGGCGAGCACCTCGTCGATGAGCCCCGAGAGGTCGGCCTCGTCGTTCTCGACCCTTCGGGAGAGGATCTTCATCCCCGAAGCGTCGAGCACGTGAGCCCAGTGGGCCTCCTTGCCGGCGTCGATGCCAACCCACACCTTCTTGCTGTCCATGGTCACCTCCGTGCCTCGGTTGCCAGCGATAGCTCGCCCGTGGAGTACTCCGCCGACGGCTCCTTATGCAGCGAGTCTTCATGGACTTCGCCGATCTCTATGAGCGGTCGGAGCCTCCGGTGGGGCCGAGGGGCGATTCCTTTCAAGCCATCGGACGGCAGAGCAAAACGAGCCATCCTCGGCCCCCTTGG
Source organism: Rubrobacteraceae bacterium (assembly GCA_013698525.1). Taxonomy (GTDB): domain Bacteria; phylum Actinomycetota; class Rubrobacteria; order Rubrobacterales; family Rubrobacteraceae; genus Rubrobacter_D. Next base: position 3,653 of record JACCSM010000385.1, on the reverse strand, counting down.
GCGTCATCCAGAAACTGTACCTGAACGACAAACACAAAGATAAGGAGCATAACGTATGAGTGATACGCAAAAATCGTCCCAATCGATCGGAGAATCCGGCGTCTCTTTGCGCCCTCTGCCACTTCCCGACTTCGGTGTTCCGGATAAACGACCCGAATTACCGGAGGCCGAGTATGAGAATCGGATCGACGCGCTAAGGGCGTCCGCGGGAACCGAGTGGATCGTCGTTTATGGGGACCGCGAGCACTTTGCTAATCTCGCGTATCTAACATGCTTTGACCCCCGTTTCGAGGAGGCCGTTCTCGTGCTGGGGCCGGGTGACGTTCGCTGTCTGCTCGTCGGTAATGAAGGGCTCGGGTACAGTTCCGTAGTCGTCGTGCCTCGCCTCGACATAGTCCTATGCCAATCGCTCAGCCTCATGGGCCAGGATCGATCGAACTCACCCTCGCTGCGCCAGTGCTTGGCTGACATGGGGATAGGTTCCGGCGATCGGGTCGGCGTCGTGGGCTGGAAGTACTTTTCGGAGGAGGAGTGGGAAGGCTCGTCTCCGGGCATCGCGGTCCCGGCTTTTCTCTTAGATTCACTCCGTGATCTCGTCTCTAGTGAGGGAACGGTCGAGGACATAACCTTAGCACTGTTGGATCCAGAGCACGGCCTCCGTTCCCGCGCCTGTGCAGACCAGATCGCTGCCTTCGAATGGGCGGCCTCGCGAGCTACCCGAGCCGTTATGCGGATCGTTGCGGGAACGCGCCCGGGAATGACCGAGCTAGAGGCAAGCTCGCGCATGGGATATCAGGGCGAGCCGCTCTCGGCGCACGTCATGTTCGCCTCCGGAAACGGAGAGATTGTAGGTCTTCGCAGTCCAACAGCCCGTACGATACGAGAGAGGGACGCCGTCACCGCTGCCATCGGATACTGGGGAGGGCTCGGATGTCGCGCCGGTATTCTGCGTTCCGGCGATGATCCCGACTTTACACGAGAGCTGGGAGCTCCCTACTTCCGGGCCATCGCTGCTTGGTATGAAACGGTGGATATCGGAACAAAGGGTGGCGAAGTGTCCGAGGCGGTCGAAAACACGCTTGCCCCAACTAGCTTCCGCTCGATGTTAAATCCGGGACACCTCACCCATCTCGACGAATGGGTTAACAGCCCTATCGTGAAAAATGGAACCGTACCCATAGCTTCGGGTATGGCCTATCAGTGCGACATCATCCCTACCCCCGCAGGTCCTGGGCGTGCTTTGAATTGCGAGGATCCCGTAGTGATAGCTGATGCAGATCTGCGGAGCGAGCTAGCTAATAGGTACCCGGATGTGTGGGAACGCATTGTGTCGCGGCAACGTTTCATGCGCGACGAAATCGGTATCCGAGTGGCCGACGGGTTGCTGCCGCTTTCCTCATCACCGGCATACCTCCCACCCTTCTGGCTCGATCATGACCACGTCTACGTTCGTCTTTGACGACAGGAGCATCTGATGGATTGAGTAAGAATTGTGAGCTTAGGAAGGACGCCGACCGGGCAGTGTACTCGCTTAGGGAGTGGCTAAAGTGAAGAGCTAAGTACAGTCACGGAATTCCTGGATCATGAGAGCCGATCAGCGAGAGAACATCGTGAGGTCGTCGGTTATGGCACTCGAAGAAATCGTAGGCCACCGCAACCAGAGCTTTTATGTTCGGAGACGGCTCGCAATGGTCGCCTCGCGCCGAAAGTGCCGCCAGAGCATCTCGATGGGGTTCAGCCACGGGATGTAGATCAGCCAGCACAGCAACACCAAACGGCCCGCCGCCGCGCGCACGACCGCTTGGAGCTCGTCGTCTTCCTGGGTGGCAGCGCTATCCTAGGCCACGTAGATGGTACGGTGACGATGGGTGCCTATGTAGCGACTCCTGTTGCACGGATTTTCTACGCATGACATACTTCTCACAATGAAAGGGATAAACTACGAGGCCTGTTTGGTGTCGCAGTGATTGGTTTTGGGGGAGACACCAAAGGGCCATGGGCCGGTTCCTGCTGAGGAGGCCGTGGCTCAGTGCCATTACCCAGCTCCTAGTCGCTGTCCGGGTGCTGGTTCCATCCGCGTCCCCGGTTCCTTGGGGAAGTCTGTCCCAACCAAGCGCCACCGTGGCACCAAGGCGCCGGGAGCCCCCGGTATCGTTACCACATCCCCCCGAGAAGCTGTAAGAGTTGCGATTCAGAGGAAGTGGGAAACGACGTGAGCTTGACGGAGAGTGAAAGGCTAGTAACCGAGGAGATCGAGCGGCGCCGCGACGAGCTAGTAGCCCTAGCTACCGATCTGATCGGCTATGACACGATCTCCCGCGATCTCGAGGATCCTCCCCGCGAGGAGGCTGATCTCCAAGAGTACCTGGCCGAGCGTCTGCGCGCGGCTGGCGCCAAGACTGAGGCGTGGGAACCAACACCCGAAGACGTGGCCGGGAGTCGGCTCGTCCCTCCCGGCCTTCGCTTCGACGGCCGTCCTCAGATGGTGGCCCGGTTCCCTGGGGCAGGAGGTGGTCGAAGCCTCCTCCTCAACGGCCACATCGATGTGGTCCCGGTGGACCCTCGCGAAGAGTGGACGAGCGACCCCTTCCAAGCCCAGGTACGCGGGGGTAGCCTCTACGGACGCGGCGCCGTTGACATGAAGGGCGGCATTGCCACGATGGTCTTCGCCGCCGAGGTTTTGGCCTCTCTTGGCTTGCGGCTCGCGGGCGACCTCGTCGTCTGCACGGTCACGGACGAGGAGTCTACGGGTGCCGGCGGGGTCGCAGCGGTCAACCATGGCGTGAGCGCCGACGCCGCCATCGTAACGGAGTCCACTTCTTTCGACGTCGCGATCGCCTGCAGTGGCTCCCTCTTGCCGACGATCACCGTCCCGGGTCGGTCGGGTCACGTTAGCGTCGAGCAGCCGCACTGGAGGACCGGGGGCGCGGTCAACGCGATCGATAAGGCCGACGTTATCCGTAAGGCGCTCGACCGCCTCCAGGAGAAGTGGCACGGGCGGCCCGAGTATCAGCATCCGTACCTCTCACCAGGTCACATCATCACGACCGAGATCTCTGGCGGGGAGTGGGTAGTCAGCTATCCTTCTTCCTGCCGCCTCTCCTACCACGTCGGCTACCTGCCGGCGCAAGCCGATGAGGATGGCTGGGGCACCGCTGTCCAAGCCGAGATCGTCGACCTGATCGAGCGCGCGGCCAAGGCAGACGCCTGGCTAGCAGAAAAACCACCAATGATAGAGTGGGCGGCCGGCGGGGTCCCGGCCGCCGAAATCTCTGCAGAGGAACCAATCGTCTACACCATGCTCGCCGCTGGCGCAGATATCGGTCGGCCCGGGCAACTTGCGGGCACCGGCTGGGTCGACGGCGCCACATTCACGCACTCCGGTACGCCCTCGATCTGTTTCGGCCCGGGTGACGGTAGGTTTGCTCACGCTATCGACGAGCATGTACCGATCGATAGCCTCGTCCACGGAGCACAAGCCCTAGCGATCGCTGCCCTGCGCTTCTGTGGAGAAGACTAGAAAGCCGCTGATGTGAGATAGTTATGGGTACTCAGGGAAAGGGAAAGACCTTGGAAAGGGACGTGAACGATTACGCATACCACCTGTACGAGGAGCGGCGAGCCGGCCGCATGAGCCGGCGGGAGTTCCTGCG
>JACCSM010000363.1 GCA_013698525.1 Rubrobacteraceae bacterium | reverse complement strand
TCGCCCATGATCCCTTGCCACTCCGAGGCGAGGTCAACACCGGTCTCACGCCGGTCGTCAGGGTCTTCCAGAACCGAAGGTTCGCCGTACAGCGCATCCGACTCCACAGCTTCCTTCGCGGGCTCTCGCTCCGCAGGCCGCGGTTCCTCACGGACGACATCAGCGGCGGCCCGAGGGGAGTTCGTGGCGACGCTTCCGTTCTCTACCGCTTTTTCGAGCGTCTCGAGGCGAGCCAGGATGGTTGCCATATCCGGTTCGGTGTAATCGCGGGTTAGCTTGAGGAAGACGATCTCGAGCTCCAGCTTCGGGTCTCCGCCGTGTCGTATACGGCTCAGGGCGTCGTCGAGTGCTTCGACGAGCCGCACGACCTCGGCTGTGGGAACGGTGTTCGCCTGCTCTTCGAGCGGGGGGCGTTCCTCGGCCCCGACCCCGGCGAGTGCGACCTCGGGGGCGTAAGGGAGGAGCATCAGGTTGCGAAGGTGCGCGAGGAGTTCACCGACGAACTGGCCAAGATCCTTCCCCCCGTTGGAGAAGCGGTCCACTATGCGCAAGGCGTCCGCGGCCCTGCGTTCGTGCAGGGCGTAGGTAGTCTCGATCAGCGCTTCGGGGCCGACGCCGCCGAGCAGCTCGCGCACCATTGAGGCCGTGATCCTACCCTCAGCGAAAGACGAGAGCTGGTCCAGAAGACCCTCCGCATCCCTGAAGGAGCCCCTGCCCTCGCGTGCGATGACGGTCAGGGCCTCGGGCTCGACCTCGATGTCCTCGGCCTCGGAGATCTCTCCGAGCTTCGCTACCAGCGTCTCGACGCTCGGGCGTCGGAAGTCGAAGCTCTGGCAGCGGCTGATGATCGTCGGCAAGACCTTGTGCTTCTCGGTCGTGGCGAGCACGAAGACGACGTGCTCGGGCGGCTCTTCGAGCATCTTGAGGAGGGCGTTGAAGGCCTCGGCCGTTAGCATGTGGACCTCGTCTATGATGTAGACCCTCATCCTGCCGGCGGCGGGTGCGAGGTTAACCTTGTCCCTGAGGTCCCGGATCTCATCTATCCCCCGGTTGGAGGCCGCGTCCATCTCCAGAACGTCCATCGAGGAGTTGCCCATAACAGCCCTGCAACTGTCGCAGGTACCGTCGGGCTCGGGCGTTGGCCCCTTCTCGCAGTTGAGGCCCATGGCGAGCACCTTCGCCGTGCTCGTCTTCCCCGTCCCCCTCGGGCCCGAGAAGAGGTAGGCGTGCGAGACACGGTCCGTCTCGATGGCACGCCGCAATGTGCGTACTACAGGCTCCTGCCCAACGATGCCGCCGAAACGCCGCGGCCGCCACTTGCGGTAGAGCGTCGTGTGTTTCATGAGCAGGAACGTCTGATTAGATGACTCACACGTCTAGTATAACTGACGCCTCGGCTCGAACCATCGGAGTGTAAGCTTTCAGCCTGGCAGCATTTCAGCTTTTTGTACCAGCGCGCGACTCTTCCAGTCAGAACGAACTCGGATGTCGGCGGGAGGCTGCAGAGGGGTTGGCGGAATGCAGACAGTACCGCCGTAACGAGAGAGGCTGAAGTGCTGACAAGCCGCCTGCAAGGCGGCGTGCTGACTGGCTGACAAGCCGCGAAGCGGCGTGCTGAATTGCCGCGCACCCCGCCGTCGACGTAACCGTACCCGGCGAACTTCCGGCCGCCGACTCCAGTCTGGCTACCCCGGAGCACATGAGGTTACCCGCTTAGTGCTGCTACCTTCCGGTCCTGACACGGTTCACGGGGCCCCATTGCCCGGGACCAGGCCATCAACGCCGGCCGCACCGGTTTCAACCGAACCCGGTTCGCGCCTCGGGCGGGGATTTAGGCCCTGCTAGGCGATCGCAGGTACAGGGCATCGCCAGCTCCCCGCTTAGCGCGGCCCGCCGATTCTACCAGAACGCCACACGGTGTCAGCGAGTGCCGGCCCATGTTGTCTGGCTCGGCCTGCGTCTCGCCTCCCAAACCCTCGTCAGGGTGGCTCTTCCTGTTGGCCAATCTCTCGAAGCCGCACGTCTCATACGTAGTCCAGTAGATCGCGCTTCAGGAGCGAAGCGCGAAAGGCCTGCCGTAATGGATTCCCGCTTTCGCGGGAATGACGGTCATGGTTGGAGCAAGTGGGTCGGGGTTGCGCCCGCCCATGTTCTATACCGCGGAACTGATCCTGCCGATTCCGTATTATTCCCCGACTCCCAAAAGTACGTCCAAGAGCAG
>JACCSM010000344.1 GCA_013698525.1 Rubrobacteraceae bacterium | reverse complement strand
TAAGGAAACCTTCGACGGCGGCCTCGATGTCTTGCGCCCACGCGGCTACATGGTGCTCTTCGGCGCATCCAGCGGTCCGGTGCCCCCGTTAGACCCCCAGATCCTCAACCAGAAGGGCGGCCTCTTCCTAACCCGTCCGTCCCTCGCCCAGTACACCCCCACCCGCGAGGAGCTCCTGTGGCGCGCCGAGAGTCTCCTCTCCTGGATCGGGCAGAACAACCTCGACGTCCGCATCGGCGGCACCTACTCACTCGAAGACGTGGCGCAGGCCCACCGAGACCTAGAAGGCCGCAAGACCACGGGCAAGCTCCTCCTCATCCCCTAGGATGAGAGCATGAAACTGGACGCCGCCCTCGGAACCGAGGGCAAGTACCTCAAGGAGGTGGATCGGAGCGCCCGCGCCGCCGAGGACCTTGGCTTCGCCGGCCTTTGGACCAGCGAGACCAAACACGACGCCTTCCTGCCCCTGGCCATAGCCGCCAAAGAGACGCGTCAGATAGAGTTAGGCACCTCCGTCGCCATCGCCTTCTCGCGCTCGCCTATGGAGACGGCTCAGACCGCCTGGGACCTCCAGGATCTCTCCGATGGACGCTTCGTGCTCGGCCTCGGCACGCAGGTCAAGGCCCACATAACCCGCCGCTTCTCGATGCCCTGGGGCAGGCCAGCCGCGCGGCTGCGAGAGTACATCCTGGCCCTGCGGGCGATCTGGGAATCGTTCCAGGGCGGGAGGTCGCTGCAGTTCGAGGGCGAGTTTTATCGGCACACCCTAATGACGCCTTTCTTCGACCCGGGCCCGATAGAGCACCCTGAGATCCCGGTCTACATAGCAGGCGTCAACACCCGTCTCGCCAGGCTCGCCGGGGAGATCTGCGACGGCTTCCACGTCCACCCTTTCCACTCCCCCGAGTATGTAAGGCAGACCGTCGAGCCCGCCATAGCAGAGGGCGCCGAAGGAGTCGGCCGCAACCCGGAAGAAGTCTCTCTCGCGACCAGCGCTTTCGTTATCGCCGCCGAGAACGAAGAGAAGGCGACAGAGCAGAGGGAGTCGATACGGTCCCAAATCTCGTTCTACGCCTCCACACCGACCTACCGCACGGTTCTCGAAGCCCACGGCTGGGAAGAGGTCGGAGAGAGGCTGGGAACGATGGCGCGCGAGAAGAAGTGGCGCGAGATGCCGGCCCTCATCACCGACGAGATGGTCGCGGCGTTCGCCGTCGAGGCAGTCCCGGATGAGATCGGACCGGCACTGAGAGAGCGCTACGAGGGCCTCATAGACCGCGTCGCGCTCTACCTCCCTTTCGTGCCTGGCGAGCGCGACGAGTTCTGGCAGACGGTGGTGGAGTCGACTACGGCTTGAGGACGCACTTGATGGCGCCGTCCTGCTTTTTCTGGAAGATCTCGTAGCCGAGTGGGGCGTCTTGGAGCGGCATCTCGTGGGTCTTGAGGTCATCGACGCCCAGAGGGTCATCGTCGTTGAGGAGCGGCACGATGTCCTCTACCCATTGCCACACGTTGGCCTGTCCCATACGGAGTTGTATCTGCATGTCGAAGAGGTCACCGAGTGGGAAGGCCTGGATAGGCCCTGCGTAGACGCCGGTGAGCGAGAGCGTCCCACCGCGTCTCACTGCGGACATGCTGTCACGCAGGGCGGTCGCCCGGTCTAGCTGTAGTTTGGTGGTCTGAAGGATGGAGCCAACGAGCGAGCCACCAGCCTCCATACCGACGGCGTCTATGGCCGAGTCGACGCCGCGGCCGCCGGTGAGGTTCAGGATCACATCCCTCACGCTGTCCACCGCAGAATAATCCACGGTCTGGACGCCGTACCTCGAGGCCATGGCGAGACGCTCGGGCACGTTATCAACGCCTATGACGCGTCCTGCGCCAAGGTGCATCGCTATACGGGCGCACATCTGGCCGATCGGGCCGAGGCCCCATATCCCTGCGGTCCCGCCCTCGGGGATATCCGCGTACGCAACGGCCTGCCAGCTCGTCGGCAAGACGTCGGAGAGGTACAGAAAGCGGTCGTCCGGCGGCCCCTCGGGCACTTTGATAGGCCCGAAGTGGGCCTGGGGCACACGCAGGTACTCAGCCTGCCCGCCGGGGACAGCGCCGTAGACGTGGGTGTAACCGAAGAGGCTCGCCCCCCTGCCGCGTCCCAGGAGGTTCACGGTCTGGGCGAGCTTGCCCTTATCGCGCGTGGTCTCGCACTGGGAGTAGAGTTCCTGGTCGCAGAAGTAGCAGTGCCCGCAAGAGATGTTGAAGGGGATCACAACGCGATCGCCTGGCGAGATGTGCTCGACGTCGGCCCCGACTTCCTCGACTATGCCCATCGGCTCGTGCCCGATGATGTCGCCCTCGCGCATCAGCGGTGAGAGCTTGGCGTAGAGGTGCAGATCCGAGCCGCAGATAGCGGTCGAGGTGACCCTGACTATGGCGTCGGTGGACTCCTGGATGATCGGGTCCGGGACGTTGTCCACCCTGACGTCTTCCTTGCCGTGCCAGACTACGGCCTTCATGGCTCCCTCCCTCCTACTCCGGTCAGTATCTCGCGTATTCGGAAACGTCCGCCCGTCTTCGGCGAGAGCGGCGGCGTGTCGAGACCAGAGCCGGTCCGCAATCCCTCGAGTAGGTCGAGCAAGGCCTCGTCGGCACTGTACTGCGGGATCCAGCCGAGTTCTGTACGAGCCCTCGTAGTATCCATGATCGGAACGTTTCGCGAGAGATCCAACCACCCCGGGGGCACGGGCTGCAGCCGCAGGGCCCAGGAGAGCCCTGCGCCGGCGCGGGCGATCCCGGCGGGCATCGGCACGGGACGCGCGTTCAGTATCCGCCCGATCTCCCCTGCGTCCAGAACCGGCTCCGCGGCCAGGTTGAATGCGCCGCTAGCTTTCTCGTTTACGATGCCCAGCCGGAAAGCTTCGCCCACGTCGTAGGAGTGGACCACCTGGGATCGGAGGTCCTCTATGTCGGGTATCACGTTGATCAGGGCCGGGTTGGCGAGCACACTGGGGAAGAAGGGCCCTGCAAACAGTCGCCTTATCCCCACCGCTGCCTCCTTCTTGAAGACGAGCCCGGGACGCATCCTCACGAGCCGCACGCCGGGCGCTTCCGCCTCGAAGCGGTCGAGCCTACGCTCGACCTCGGCCTTGTGGCGACCATAGTAGGAGGTCGGGGTGCCGCCGGTCGGCCAGCTCTCATCGACGCGGCGATCCTTCGGCCCCGGCGAGTACGCGCCGACCGAGGAGGCGTAGAGGAGCGAGGGAACGCCGGCCTCCTTTACGGCCCTGGCGACCCACGTGCTCCCCTCGACGTTCACCATCCACTGCTTTGTCAGGTCCCTGGAGGGTTGGATGAGCCAGGCGAGCAGCACAACGGCATCAGCGCCCATGAAGTGAGGAACAAGATCGTCGCCAACTACATCAGCCGAAGTCCACTCTACCTTCGGTATCGAAAGACCGGGCAGCCGGCGCGCCAGACCGAGGACGGATTCTACGCTTTCTTCCTTTTCGAGCGAACGCAGCACACTGGTCCCGAGGTTGCCCGTCGCCCCTACCACCACTACTCTCATGCAGGAGCCTTTACCCTACTCCCCGACGGGTGAAACGCCGGAAGCGGGATGTTGTACCATCGGTCCGAAGCGAGACTGGGAGGACCGATGCGAGTACTGGTAACGGGTGCGCGGGGAAAGGTCGGGAGGGCTACGGTGGCGGCGTTCCAGGAGGCCGGCCACGACGTAAGGGCCACAGACCTGACGCCGCCGGTCTTCGAGCGGCCCGAGGAAGGCGAGGCGAACTACGTCCAGGCCGACCTGTCTGAAGCGGGAGACGCCTTCGCGGTCGTGCGGGGCGCTGAGGCCGTCGTGCACACGGCCGCGATCCCCGAGCCGACGAGCAATCCGCCACACGTCGTGTTCCAGAACAACCTCATGGCGACTTTCAATACTCTGGAGGCGGCGATCCGATTCGGGGTGCCCCGCTTCGTGAACACCTCCAGCGAGACGGTGCCTGGGTTCTTCTTCCCCGAACGGCCTTTCCTTCCTGATTACGTGCCTGTGGACGAAGAACACCCGATCCGTCCCCAGGACCCCTACGCGACAGCCAAGTATTTCGGCGAGC
>JACCSM010000336.1 GCA_013698525.1 Rubrobacteraceae bacterium | reverse complement strand
TAGCAGGGTCCCGGCCAGGGCGAAGTCCACGTTGCCCTGCGTCATGTGGGCTATGCCAACGACGAACGAGAGGACCATCGCGTGCGTGATGTCCGTGCCGACTATTACAACCGGTGCTATGGGGTAGAGAAGGAGCAGGATGACGGCCATCACGCTCCCCGAGCCGATGGAAGTGAGCCCGACCAGGTAGCCGCCGAGGGCCCCGAAAAGAACGGTGTAAGCCCGTCGCCTACGGCTCATCCGGCCCTTGCCGTCCCATACGCCTGGCCTGGGACTCTCGCTCCTCTTTGGCATGAAGTAGTCGCGGTAGATCAGGGACAGCCCTACCAGAACGAGGGTCGCTGCTATGATCGTGATCATGATCGACTCGACCATTTCAGGGTCGTAAGCGCCCTTTATCCACTCCAGGGTCCCGACACCGAGCAGCCCCGCAGGGATGCTGCCCATCCCCAGAAAAACGGCGATCTCGACGTTGACCGATCGCTGCCTGAAGTGCTGGAAAGAGCCGGTCAACTTGGTGAGGGTGGCGAAGGTCAGATCGGTCCCGACGGCGGTGGGGGCAGGGACCCCCATCACAGCCACCAGAAAAGGCGTCATGAGCGAACCACCCCCGACCCCAGTGAGGCCTACAAGGAAACCGACGAGCAGCCCGAAGAGGACGGGGGTGGGATCTATCACGCCAGGTTAAGCCCGGTTGAGCGCCCCAACAGGTGTGAGATAGCCGAGCTCTTCGAGGTGGCCGATGACCCTCATCGCGCTCTCATTTGGCTCCTCCTCATCGGTCTTGATGTGCAGCTCGGGGGCGGCAGGCGCCTCGTAAGGGTCGGAGACACCCGTGAACTGCGGGATCTCCCCGGAGAAGGCTTTCTCGTAGAGGCCCTTGACGTCTCTCTCCGCGCAAACCTCCAAAGGGGCATCGACGAAGATCTCGACGAAGTCCTCCCCAATGTTGCGCCGCACCTCGTCACGCACCTCCTTGAAGGGCGAGATGGCGCTGACGATCACACCTACCCCATTGCGCGTCAAGAGGTCGGCGACGAAGCCTATCCTCAAGACGTTGGTGTCCCTGTCCTCCTTGGAAAAGCCGAGGCCCTTGGATAGGTTGGTCCTCACTATGTCCCCGTCCAGCACCTCGATCTTGCGATAGCGGTTCCTGAGCTCATGCTCGACGATCTCGGAGATGGTCGTCTTGCCAGCCCCAGATAAGCCCGTGAACCACAGCGTGAAGCCGCGACCAAACCTCGTCCCATTCTCCATTGTTAACCCTCCTTGGCCTTTGGTTACGTACTGTTCTTATTTTAACGTATTCTTAACAATGTTGCTATGTCCTTTGTCCCTCAATAAGCACTTCGATGACTTCGGGACGGGAGAACTCGGGGGGTGGGTACTCGCCCTTGGAGAGCATCTCGCGTACCTTCGTACCGCTGATAAACACGTGATTGACTTTATCGTGGGGGCAGGTCTTGGTGGTCCCCATCCCCTGGCATTGCAGGCAGAAGAAAGCGTGTTCGAAGAAGAGCGGGGTCAGCCCGATCTCCCCTTCCTCGAACTCATCGAAGATGTGTTGGGCGTCGTAGTCGCCGTAGAACGGCCTGCCGCTCGAGTCCTTGCCTGGTCCGGCGTGGTCGCGGCCTACGATAAAGTGTGTGCAGCCGTAGTTCTTGCGGCAGATCGCGTGGAAGATCGCCTCACGGGGTCCCCCGTAGCGCATCGCCGCGGGGAAGACGGCCAGCATCGTCCGATCCTTCGGGTAGTAGCGCTCGAGGATCGTCTCGTAGGAGCGCATCCTGACGTCGGCGGGGATGTCCGCGGAGCGGGTCTCGCCCACGAGTGGGTTCAAGAGCAACCCGTCGACTATCTCGAGGGCGCTCTTCTGGATGTACTCGTGCGAGCGGTGCACGGGGTTACGGGTCTGGAAACCGACGACGCGCTTCCAGCCTTTCTCCGCGAAGACCTCGCGCAGACGGCGGGGCTCGTAGTGGTACGTCGGGAAAGGCTTCGGGTTCGGGTCGTCTACGAGCAACGTTACCTCGCCGCCGAGAAGCACATCCCTCTGGCGGTAGACGGCGGCGACGCCGGGGTGCTCCTGGCTGGTTGTACCGAAGACCTCGCCGGCCTCGTGCTCCTTGTCGTAGGAGTAGCGGTCCTCGACGATCATGGTCGCAAGCACGCGTCCAGCCTCGTCGGTGAGGGATATTTCCTCGCCAACCCTTATCCCGTTCGCCTCTTCCTCGCTTACAGGGAGCGTGATCGGCAGGCTCCAGACCAGACCGTTCTTCAGGTGCATAGTCTCGACGACGCTCTCGTAGTCATCGCTGACCATAAAGCCAGTCAGGGGAGAGAAGACGCCGGTTGAGATCATCTCCAGATCAGAGAGAGCCCTCGGTCCGAGGGTTACCCTGGCGAAGCCCTCGGCCCTACTGAGTAGCTCATCGCGCTGCCCCTCAGGCGCCCTGCGGTCGACGAGCTCGCCGCCGTGGGGGGCGATAGTAGTGTATTCGGTGCTGACGTTCATCGGTTTACCTCCGCGAGAATAGTGTCCTGCCTGGCCGGGAGCCTACGCAACAAACGACCGGCGAGGCCGGCCGCGCAGTGATTCCAGGGACGCTCGCCGACGACCCAGAGCCTGAATTCACCCGCGTAAGAGCGCGAGATCTCGAGGAACCGTCCGTAGCCGATGCCGGCCGCTTCGAGGTCAGTCCCCCACTGCTCCCATAGGAGATCTGAGACAAAAGCGGCGTCGGCGATAACGCGGCCACCCTCCTCTGGGGAATCCTCGAGTAGGGCACGGGTCTCGGCCTTTACCTCTGTAGGCTCATCTGGCACAAGGAACCTCATTATGGTGCCTTCCAACTAGTACCTCACCGCTTCGTGCTCGACCGGGGCACGGTCCGTCCCGGCGTAGTCGTTCAGGTGCTCCTCGTAGTCTATGAACAGCGGGGCGTCGGGGTCGAAGGCCCGCTTGAGACTATTGAAGGCCACCCTCTTGTCCAAACCGTCTAGCTTATCCAAAGCCTGCGGCTTGTCAAGGGGACGAAGTTCCAATCTGTCCCTGACGTTGTCGAACGCGGCCAGGCCTTCTTCGCTCCTGAGGAGTACGCTGGAGTAACCGTCCGCACTCCCGACGCTCCCCACGGAGATGTCGGCCGCGTGCCCCATGAAGTCCGCGCACTCGTCGCAGCCCTTCAAAGCAGCCCCGTGGAAGTCCCTTATCGGCTCCTCGAAGATCGTCACGCCTTCGAGGTCCTGGACGATCATCTTTCCGCGTATGATGTCGACCCGTCCTACTTGATCGAGGTCGACGTTCCTCTTGTCCCTGATCTCCTCGAGCATCAACTTCTCGTAGTTGAAGCTCTTGGTACAGAGCAGGGCTATCGTGAGCGTTATGGCCTCGACCTGTGAGCTGCCCCACGTCCATGGCCTCGCCTGCATCGCCTTTATGCCCTCGATCTCACACGGCGTCCCAACGACCGCAATCCTTGGGTTCGGCGGCAGGTCGTATCCCTCGAAGTCGACGTGCCCGAGCGCGAGCGTCTGGTTGTAGAAGCTCCCCGCGCATCCGCGCACCTCCTCGGGCGTCGTCGCCAGGAAGGCTTCGCCCTTCCAGCGTTCGGTCGCGCTCTCGCGCGCCAGCAGGGCGCCGTCGATCTCGCCGGCCTCGAGCAGCGAGACCAGAAGCGCGCTGACGAATCCACCGTCCTGCACGCCGTCTATCCTCTGCCTGACTCGGGCCGTATAGCTCTCCTCGACGCGCCCCACGCCCTCGATGCTCTCACCCTCTGAGCCGCCCGTAATCTTCCAGGTCGACTCGTACTGCAGGCCGCCGCGGGGGCAGAAATCCCAGCACAGCGAGCAGCCGGTGCACATCTTGACGAGCTCGGGAAGGTCGTCCTCGCCTATGCCGATGGAATCGGTAGGGCAGGCCGCGACGCACACGCCACACTGCACGCAGCGGTCGGCGTCGATCACCGCCTTCTCCAGATCCCAGAACCAGACCTTGCCTGGAGCCTCGTCGATGTCGTTCATCATCTCCCTGATGTCGAAGCCGGCCACTACGAGCTCACCCCGCTCTCGACCGGCTTGCGCAGTGCCTTGCGTAGCTCGGCGTTCTTCTTGCGTCTGGCCCACTCGTGGAAGCGCTCGCCCTCTCGCCGCTCTTCCTCGAACCGCTCGAAGACGGCCACGAGGGCGTCGGGGACCTCCCCGGCCGGCTTGGCGCCCTCGACCCAGTCGATAAATGCTGCATCCTTGCCGAGAGAACCGCCGAGCCCTATGTCAACGCCCTCGACGATGGCGTCCCTCGTCTTCGCGGTCTCGCCGCGGAAGCCTATGTCCCCGATCTGAGGCTGCGCGCACGAGGCCGAACAGCCCGAGAAGTGCATCCTCATGGCCTCTTGGCCGAGATCCCCAACCCTCTCGTCCATCTCGCGGGCCCACTCTAAGGCCCTGACCTTGGTCTCGACGATGCCGAAGCGGCAGAACTCGCTCCCCGTGCACGCCACGACGCCGCGCTCGAACGCCCCTGGGTTCGGGGAGTACCGCGCCAGAAGAGGCTCGGCCAGAAGTTCTTCGAGGCGGTCCTCGGGGACGCCGGTAACGATCAGGTTCTGGTCTGTGGCGAGCCGGACTCCATCCCCGTACTCCTCTGCGAGCTTCCCCGCCTCCTCGAACTGCTCACCGCTCATCCTCCCCACAGGTACGTTGAGGCCGACGTAGTAGAGGGCGGTTCGTGAACCGCCCTCCCTACTTTTCTGGGGGTGGACCCCGACGTGATCCCCGCGGTACCTCTTGGTGAGGTCCTCTCCGGCGGGCGTGAGCCCGATTGAAACACGCTTCGCGAGTTCTTCGCGGAAGCCTTCGGGGCCGAGCTCCTGGACCAGGTAGCGCATCCTCGCGGTCCAGCGGTTCTCCCTGTCCCCAAGCTCGCCGAAGACCTGGGCTATGCCGCGGGTGATCTCGACCGCATCTTCGGGTCTGATGAAGACGTCCACGTCCGAGGCCATTCTCGGGCCGTCGGAGAGCCCGCCGCCTACAC
Source organism: Rubrobacteraceae bacterium (assembly GCA_013698525.1). GTDB lineage: Bacteria > Actinomycetota > Rubrobacteria > Rubrobacterales > Rubrobacteraceae > Rubrobacter_D. The sequence goes on along the minus strand of JACCSM010000336.1, from coordinate 621 downwards.
GTAGATTGAACCCTAGCGTGCCGTCTTCCAGGCGGGCGGGGAGCATGCCGACGTCGTTGATCTCAGCCTGCGCGCAGTCCTCCAGGCATCCCGTGACGCTCATCTTGAACTTCCTCGGGAGGTTCGCGTACTCGCGGTTACCGGTAAAGTAGGCGGAGATAGCCCGCGCCACAGGGTAGGCGTCTATGGCCTCGTCGTGGCCGAGGCCCGAGACGGGGCAGCACAGGACGTTGCGGGCCGAGTCGCCGCAAGCCTGCACGGTCGTGATGCCGACCTCCTCCAGGCGGCGCCATATCTCAGGCACGTTCTCCATCTTGATCCAGTGCATCTGCACGTCCTGGCGCGTGGTCAGATCGAGGAAGTTGTTGCCGAAGTGCGGGTTGGGTACAGGGCCCCGCGCAAAGTCGGCCGCTATCTTCCCTACGACCCCGGTCTGCTCGGGTGTCAGGACGCCGCCAGGGATTTTGATCCGCATCATGAAGGCGTCGCCACCTTGCTTCTGCGGGTAGATGCCAACCCATTTCAACCGCTCGACCTCGCCTGGGACATCGTCCATGGCTGATAGGTCCTTCGAGTAGATGTCTATTATCGCCCCATGCACCTCGAAGGGATGGCGCTCCT
>JACCSM010000330.1 GCA_013698525.1 Rubrobacteraceae bacterium | reverse complement strand
CTCTACCCGGACCCGTTCGCCGACGAGGGCGAGCACCGCTTTACCTACTCGCTCTTTCCCCACCCCGGCGACTGGACCTCGGCAGGGGTCGCGCGGGAGGCCTTCGCACTCAACGCGCCCCTTTTCCCGGTCATGGCGCAGGGGGACGCCCTGCCGCAGGAATTCTCTCTCGTTGAGGCCGAGGGACTGGAGCTCGCGCTCGGGAGCCTCAAGCTGGCGGAGGAGGGGGGAGGTGTGATCCTGCGCCTCTACGAGCCTCACGGCGCCAGCGGAGAATGTACGTTGCGCTTCGCCCGCCGCGTCGAGAGGGTGGAGCGAGTCAACCTCCTCGAAGAAGCCGAAGGGCCTGTCGAGGTCTATCAAGGCGCCGTGCGCCTCAGGGTGCGGCCTTTCGAGGTGGTTACCCTGAATGTAGAGTGGGAAAAAGAGTAGGATAAAGGAGCAACCGAGGAAAGGGGCGAGGCATGGAACACCGTCGTTTGGGACGTCTTGGAAGTGAGAATTCCGTGCTCATCTTCGGCGGGGCAGCGCTTGCTGAGGCCACCGAGGAGGACTCGGACACGGCCATTCAGCAGGCGCTCGACGCTGGTGTGGATCACTTCGACACGGCGGCCGACTACGGGGACTCAGAGCTGCAATACGGGCGCTGGATGCCCGAGATCAGGGACCGCATCTTCCTCTCCACCAAGACGGGCCTGCGCGAGAAAGACGCGGCGAAGCGCCAGATCCACGACTCCCTCGAACGCCTTCGCGTCGACAACGTCGACCTCCTCCAACTCCACGCCGTAGGCGACCTCGAAGACCTCGACCGCGCCACAGGCCCGGCAGGCTCCCTCGAAGCCGCCATCGAGGCGAAGGAAGAGGGCCTGGTAGGTGGTATCGGTATCACGGGCCACGGCAACGAGGCCCCGGCGACCCACCTCGAAGCCCTCAGGCGTTACCCGTTCGAGACGGTACTCACGCCCTGGAACTACATCCTCTCGACGGACGAGGGCTACCGCGCCGATTACGAGGCGCTGGTCGAGGAGATCCGGCGCCAGGACGCCGGGCTCATGATCATCAAGACCATCTCGCGCCGTAACTGGACGGAGGGGGATGCGACGGGCGACCAGAGGTACACGACCTGGTACGAACCCTTCGACCAGCAGGAGTACATAGACGCCGCCGTCTCGTGGGTGCTCTCCTACGACGAGGTTACGGGCCTCGCGATGGTCGGGGACGTCACGCTGGTCCCGATGATGCTCGATGCTGAGAATCGCCGGATGTCGCGCGAAGAGGCCGAACAGATCCTGTCCAGAGCCCCCGACTACTCCTCGCCGTTTATCTCCATGCCGTTCTAGGCATCAGGTTTCGGGTCTGCGATTGCCTGATGCCTGTAACCTGCTGCCTCATCTAGAACGGCGACTCTTTACAGCCTCCCCGGAGCCGCAGGTCGTTCCTGTTCTCAGCCTGCAGACGGCATGGGCACGGATGTAAATCAAGGACCAGCAGCCCGGAAAAGTCTCCCTCCTGCACCCACCGTGGCGGGACCTGTCCTACGGTTGACGCTGGTTTGCGGTGTGATTATTCTTACATCGAGCAGGTGCTAAGGGAGGAGGATTTCATGGCTAGCGTGACTCTGGCGCAGTTGAAGTCATCCGCTGAAAGTCCGTGGCTGAATCACCTGATCATCGGCATTGACCTTACCGAGAACGGTTTACGTGATCTGCGGGGCGGTACGCTAACCGGACTTTGACAAGATTTGGCCGCTAGGGGAATCGCGGTCGTGTAACCGCGGCGAGAAGGGAGAAGATTACGGTGGGAAATCTGGCGTTACTACAGTCTATGGTTACGGTCAACGAATCTTGGATCGATTACTTCATTATCGGGGTGTACTTCGTGTTCGTGCTTGGCATCGGGGCCGTGCTCAGGACGAAGATGCAGACCTCAGAGGACTACTTCCTCTCCGGGAGATCTCTGCCGAGCTGGATCACGGGCCTCGCCTTCCTTGGTGCGAACCTGGGGGCGCTGGAGATCATGGGGATGGGCGCAGGGGCGGCGACGTACGGGATCATGCAGGCTCACTATTACTGGATCGGCGCGATCCCGGCGATGTGCTTCGTGGCTCTGTTCATGATCCCCTTCTACTACGCGAGTAGGGTCCACTCCGTCCCTGGCTTCCTGAAGCTCCGCTACAACGAGGCGACGCGCGGGTTCAACGCCATCCTGTTCGCCATCTTCATGCTCCTGCTCTCAGGCATAAACATGTTCGCGATGGCGCTCGTCTTCCAGCTGCTCCTTGGCTGGTCGCTCACGGCGAGCATCTTCCTCTCGGCGGCGATAGTGCTCGGGTACGTGGTCATGGGCGGCCTCTCATCTTCGATCTACAACGAAGTCTTGCAGTTCTTCCTGATCACGTTGGGTTTGGTGCCGCTCGTGATCTTCGGCCTTATAGACGTTGGCGGCCTCTCCGGTTTGAAGGAGTCCATAAGCAACCCCCAGTTCTTCCACGTCTGGGCCAACACAGGCTCGACGGACAACCCTTTTGCTGTGCAGTGGTTCTACATCGTGTTCGGGCTAGGTCTGGTGCAGAGCTTCGGCTACTGGTGCACGGACTTCCTCGTTGTGCAGAGGGCTCTGGCGGCCGAGGATCTTGCAGCATCCCAGAGGACCCCGCTCATCGCGGCGTTCCCGAAGCTCTTGTACGGGGTACTCGCGATCTTCCCCGGACTGATCGCCTTGTCCATCCTAGGCCCGAAGATCGCCACTGCGGCCCAGGCCAACAATGCCGTCCCCTACGCGATGGCCTACTACTTCCCCACCGGGATGCTCGGGTTTGGCCTGACGGCGCTGCTCGCCGCCTTCATGAGCGGGATGGCTGGCAACGTGACAGCCTTTAATACC
>JACCSM010000185.1 GCA_013698525.1 Rubrobacteraceae bacterium | reverse complement strand
TCTGCTAGAGTTCGTGGATGGAGGAGTATGATCGGGTGTGGGAGCGCTTCGTCGACGGGCGACGCCTGGAGTTCGGTGGGTACATGGACCCGAACTGGCAGGAGGGGCACAAGCTCTCGGCCTCCCTGATAGTCCCTGGGGAGGCATCGCGTTTCCACGAGCGCCTCGAACCGCTGAGGGATGCACTGCGACCTTTCCCGTTCGTCTCACTACACCCCGACCACTTCATGCACATAACGCTGGTCCTTCTCGGCTTCCTGGTGGATGAACCAGGAGAAGATGATGAAGTCTCCCGCACGAGGCTGCAAGGGATCGAGAAGCGCGCCAGGATCGCCCTGTCGGACGTTCCAGCCTTTACCGTGAGGCTCGCGAACCTCAACGCCTTCCCCGGCGCGACGTTCATCGAGGCGCAGGACGGAGGAATGCTCGACAGGCTGCGGGATGCTCTGTGCACGAGCTGTGACTTGAAAAACCCCCAAGGTCCGCCGCACCTGACCGTCGCCTACTTCCAGGCTCCTGATGGCACGGATGCGCCCGAAGAACTCATCTCCGCCATAGCACGCTACAGGGACTGGCCCGTCTGTGAGATCCTGGTAGAGAACGTGGAGATGAACCTGCTTGACCTCCGTTCAGAGTATCCTGAGCCCGAGACGCTGGCCATGATACCACTGAAGATAGCTGGTCAGCATTTCAGCTAGTCGAGGGCTGGTCATAATTCCTCAAGCGGCTCTGAGGAAGGCTTTGAGCCCACGGTTGGCGCCCGAATCTCGCTCGTGACGGTAGAGCAACGCCAGCTGGTAGACAAAGACCGCTCCGAGAGCGAAACGCGCGGTGTCGAGCCTTCCCCTGGTGGGCACCGACCCGTGCGCCTCGAAGAGAGCCTTGAAATGCTCGTTTAGGTTCTCTATGGCCACGTGGCGCAGCCTGTGCAAGATGCGCCTGACCTCGACCCCCGCGTCGGTGTGCGGATAGGGTCCTCGCCTTCCGCTTGCCACCAGGAACATCTCCCGAGCCAGGCAAGCCTCGCGCACGTTCGGGGCGTTGTAGTGTGTGTCGCCTAGCACCAAGCGCGCTTCATCGGGCAACTCCTCGATCAGCAGCGGGGCTATGCGGCCATCGGAGGCGTTGGCCGGGGTGAGCCGGGCGGCCAGCGGTATCCACACGCCGGCCACGGTGCACGCCAAGTGCAGCTTCCAGCCGTAGACCCATCCGTGCCAGCCCGACTTCGTCCAGCCGGCCTCGGTGTCTATGGAGGAATGCGGCACCACCCCCGCCTCTTTGTCCTTCTTGTGCCACACCCCGCCCCTGGCTCTGAGCACGGTGGAGTCGAGGGCCACCGCTCGCCCGCATCTAGCCCACGGCTCGATTAGTGCCACCAGGTGGCGTCCCAGCACCCCGATCCTCTCGGGCAAGGTCTCTGGCAGGGCGCGAAGCCTCCTCTCGAAGGTGCGTCTCGAAGGGAAGCGCCCGTCCTCGCTAAGCAGTTTGCGCAAGGAGCGCATCTCCTGGGTGGGCTCTTGGAGCACCGCCAGAAGCTCGCCCACTTTGTGCAAGCGCCTTATGATCATGATAGTAAGCGCCTTGAGGAAGAGGGTGTCCGAGTAGAGGCGCGGCCTGCCTCGTGGTCGGGGACGGACCGGGTGCGATGGAGCCGGGAGGCGATCGATCAGGCGCACCAGTTGGACAAGGACGGAGTCTTGGGCGATCATGGAGGAGCCTCCGAGGGTAGCGTGCTTGGATACACGCCATGCTCGGGGGCTTTTGGATCCCAGTCAAGTCGGCTCTCGGTACCATCAGATATTTATGACCAGCCCTCAACTAGCTGAAGTGCTGACCTGCGCGGGATGAGGATGTGCTGACCCTTCCTCATCCCGCTTAGCGCTACGCCTTCGAGGGGGCGATGTTGCGGTTGAAGCGGAAGACGTTCTGTGGGTCGTAGCGGTCCTTGAGGGCGACGAGGCGCTCGAAGTCCTCTGGTGCGTAGGCTGCCTTTACCCTCTCCGCGCTCGCGCCCTCGAGCTCCATAAAGTTCACGTAGGTGTCGCCGGTCTGGAAGGGGCGCGTCGCGTCGGCCACGCGGGCGAGGTAAGCCATGACCCCTTCCGCCATCTCCGGCGTGAAGGCCGGCCCGATCCCGTTCATGATGAACTTGGAGTCGCCCTTGCCCATGGTACTCAAATGTTCGGCGTTGCGTGCCAGGGCGCCGCCGAGCTGCCGGAGCTCAAGCAGTATCAGTGGCGAACCGGAACCGGCGCCGGCAACCTCCACGAGCGTTTCGATGGCTTCGGGTGAGAGCTCACTCAGCATCTCGGAGTGCTGGCGGGCCCCCATCGGGTCGACAGGGTCCATGCTTATGGAGTCCATTGCCGCGTAGGGCATCATCCCGAAGGTGTCCATTATCGGCTCGCCAAGCTCCTCGCGCAGGGGACGCAAAAGCTCCTCGCCCGTCTGCGGCGACTCTCCGCAGTAGCAACCGCGCACCGCTATTACGGACTTGCCGCGTAGCGGCTCGGGGAGCGCGGGCAGCGGGGGTACATTCAGGAACGCCACCCCTGAGGTCATCTCGTCGGGGAGATCAGCGCTCCAACCGACGTAGGCATCCAGCACCTCAGACGCCTTCTCCACAGGGTAGATGAGGTTGCCACCGTAGAGCATCCCAATGGGATAGAGGTCGAACTTCAGCGAGGTGACTATCCCGAAGTTGCCGCCTCCGCCACCAAGACCCCAGAACAGGTCGGGATGCTCACCGGCGCTCACGCGCACCAGCTCACCATCCGCGGTGACCACGTCAGCCTCCCTAACGCTCGCGGCGTTGAAACCATACTTGCGCCCGAGCCATCCGAAGCCGCCGCCCATAGTGTAGCCGACGATGCCGACGTGGGAGGTGGAGCCAAGGAGGCCGGCCAGTCCGTGCACCTGGGACTCGTGGATCAGGTCGAGCCACAGCGCGCCGGCCTCGACCCTCGCCGTCCTATCCACGGGGTCTACCCTGACGCCTCTCATGTTGGAGGTATTGATCAGGACCCCACCGTCGCACGCCGCTCCAACCCCGTGGCCCGTCGCCATCACCCCGACGCCTAGTCCCCCTTCGCGGGCGAAACGCACGGCTGCCATCACGTCGGCCGCGCCTTTGGCCACTACCACGAACGCGGGTTGCTGGTGGGCGGCCAAATTCCACGCCCGGCTCGCGTCCTCGTAGCCCTCCTCGCCGGGCGCGTGTGCGGTGCCACGCAGACCTGCCCGCAGAGTCTCCAGCATCGAGCCCTGGATCACCGTCTCCATAATCGTCTCCGTTCTCCCTCAAGGTTACGCGCTGGAAGGCCAATTCCTCACGCCGGTTCAGACAACAGGACGCAGCCTAACGTTCGAGTATAGGCACCGCATCCCCCAAATGGGCTATTTTCACAGCGAGTTGGGCGATTCTCCTCAGGCCTACAGCCAGCCGCGTCGCTTGAAGATGAGGTAGAGCGCGAGGGAGGTGAGAGCCATGAGCATCAGGGCGAAGGGGTAGCCGAGCGGCCAGTCCAACTCGGGCATGAAGGTGAAGTTCATCCCGTAGATCGTCCCTATGAGCGTGGGCGCGAACAGGATGGCGGCCCAGGCGGAGATCTTCTTTACCTCCTCGCTCTGGGCTAGGTTCGCCAGGGTCAGGTTCACGCTCAGGATGCTCTGAAGCAGCTCGCGGAAGCCGGCGAGCCGTTCCGTAACCTGCAGGACGTGGTCACGGACGTCGCGTAGATGCCTCCGTACCTCAGGATCGACGTCAATGGCCTCGTCCCGCATCATATCCCCTAGCACCCCGCCGAGCGGCTCCGTCGCCCTCTGGAATTCGATCACCTCGCGCGAGAGCTCGTAGATCCTGCGCGACACGCTGGGATTACCCCCGAAGACCTCGGCCTCTATCTCCTCGATGTCGTTCTCGAGGCCGTCGACCACGGGTCCGTAGTCATCCACGATACGGTCCATGATGGCGTGCAGGATCGCCTCGGGTCCCCTGCGAAGGTGCTCGGGATCGGCCTCCAGTTGCTCGCGTACCCCGCCCAGGTCAGGTGCCTCGCCGTGACGCACGGTCACCACGAAGTCTTCCCCCACGAAGACATGGACTTCGCCGAACTCGACCCTCTCCTCTTCGTCCAGGTAACGGGCCGGCTTGAGCACGACGAAGAGCGTCTCACCGTAGCGCTCCAGCTTGGGTCGCTGGTGGGCCTCCGTCGCATCCTCGACCGCCAGCCCGTGCAGGCCGAACTCACCGGCGACGGACGAGAACTCCTCTTCCGTCGGTTTGTAGAGACCGATCCATGCCACCCCGCGACGGTCCCGGACGGCCTCATAGGTCTCCCGCAGGGTGCCCGGCTCAGCGGTGCGGCGGCCGTCGACGTAGATGGCGTTGTCCACGATCACAGCCGCATTATACGCCTGTGCCTATTGCTGCTGGTACGCCTCAGCGCACGGCGACGAGCCTCTACTCGTCGGTCTCGCCCTCGAAGACGGCGAACGCGGCGCCCTGGGAATCGGCAAGGATGGCGATCTTGCCAGCAGGAAGGTCAAGCGGTCCGGCCAGCAACGCGCCACCCAGCTCCTTTGCCTGCTCGACGGCATCGTCGCGCGAGGGGACCGTGAAGTAAGGGAGCCAGAAGGACGGCGCGTCGCCGTGCTGCTCCGTCATCGGCATGAAGCCACCGTTCTGGTTGCCCGCGTTCTTGATCGTGGTGTAGACCAGCTTCCCGTCGTCCTCGATGGGTTCGATCTCCCAACCGAAGAGCCCACCGTAGAAATCGCCCGCGGCCCCGGAATCGCGGGCCTGGAGCTCGTTCCAGCCTATACAGCCAACGTCGTTGACCCGTCCCGCACCGGGCCACGTCCCCGGCTGCCAGACCGCAAGCGAGGCGCCGGCAGGATCGGCCACGACCGCCATACGCGCACCCGCGTGGGACTCATGCGGCTCAACGGAGACCTCACCGCCCAGCTCGCGCGCCCTCGACGCGGTAGTGTCTGCGCTCTCGACACTCACGTAGGAGAGCCAGTGGGAAGGGACACCCTGCTCTCGCCGCTCCTCGTCTAGAT
>JACCSM010000291.1 GCA_013698525.1 Rubrobacteraceae bacterium | reverse complement strand
CTGGGGACCCGGCCCGCCTGGTCGCCTGGAAGAAGAGCGCCCGCGGCCTGTCCTCTGGTAAGCTCGCCGTCATCGAACTGGCCCAGGAGACGCACCCCCCGTTCGTGCTCGCGATGAGCCTCGACGCCGCAGCACCGCCCGGGGCAAGGGAGATGGTCGTCTCGGCCGGCGCCTCGCTGCTCCTCTACGCCATCGGCGACGGCCGTGAGGTCAGGGCCGACGCCGGGCCGGACAACGCGCCCTTCCCGGAGGAGCCGACCCGCGACAGCGCCCTTACCTGGTGCGCCGGCCTGCGGGCCTCCAGACCACCGAACACGAGAGAAGCAAGCGTCGAGGTACGCCCTTCCACAAGGAGGGCAGGGACCGCAAGGGAGACCAAGGCATCAGAGCAGCCAGGTGTCTCCGAGGTGCGGGCCGTCGTGCTCGTATCGTGCCACGAGTTTGCGGGGCCTGGGCCGTGGATGTCGCAGGGAGAAGAGCGGGAGTTCATGCAAGGCGTGGAGGCGAGGGGCCGCAGGGTGGCGCGGCTCGGGGCCGAAATCGCGGAGCCGTGGAGGATCTGATGTCGTTCCGTTGGCCAGAGATCAAACTATCAGGGCGCCCGAAACGCCAGCCCGAGGACTCTATCGAGCTGCGGGCGTGGGTGCTCGCCGCCGTACTCGTAGGGGAGGCCGCCGTCCTCACGAGCGGGTATTTTGGCGCCGTTACCGGCGTCCTCGTGCCTTTCCTGACGATCGTCGCTTTTGTGGTCAGCCATCACAGGAGGCGGGAGAGGAACATCCTCATAAAGGTGATGCTCGCGTTCGGCGCCCTGGCGGCGCTCGCGATGTTCTTCAGGGAGGTCTTGTCCTCGCTCTACGACACGAGGGTGCCGCTCGCCAGGCTCTTCCTCTGGGTGCAGGTCATACACGCCTTCGACCTGCCGGCCCGCAAGGATCTTTCCTACTCGCTAATCAGCGCCCTGATCCTGGCCGCCGTCGGCGCAGTCCTCACGACGAGCCTGTGGTACGGCATATTCGTGCTCGCCTTCCTGATGTGCGCAATGGGCGCCATGGCCCAGATGAACCTCTCCGAGGCCCGCCAGCGGGCCGGGCTACAGGCATCGAGAAGCCGTGGCCTCGTACTCGGCACCATCGTGCCCAGTTTCTTCGCCGTCGTCGCGGTCGGTCTGGTTTGTTTCTCCCTACTGCCCCAGCGGCAGGCTATGAACCTTACGATGATGCCGACCTCGGCCTTCAGGAACGTTGCGGAGAACTTCACCGGCGGCGTCCAGAACCCTTACTACAGGCCGCCTGGTGGCGACCCCTTCGCGGGTCCCCCACAGGCCATCTTGCCCGACTCGTACCACGGTTTCCTACCTTACATGGACCTCCGCAGCCGCGGGCGGCTCTCAGATGAGGTCGTGATGAAGGTGCGCAGCGAGGAGACCGTGCCCTACCGTGGGGTCGTCTTCGACGATTACAACGGGAAGGGGTGGGAGATCTCGACCGGCGAAGACGCACAGACCCTCACCACTGATAGCATGCGCTTCGACACGTTCACGGCCACGAACACCGAGCTGGAGCTTGGGCCTTCGCGGGAGGTCGCCCAGGTCTTTCGCGTCGAGAAGGACTCCTCGAACATCATCTTCGGCGCCTACCGTCCCGAGACAGTGTTCTTCCCGACGAGCAATATCAAGATCGACCCCTACGGCTCCCTGAGGGCGCCTTACCAGATCCCCGAGGGCTCAGCTTACTCGGTCATCTCCCACGTCCCGAACGCCTCCCCCGAGCAGCTCAGGTCCGCTAGCACGGCTTATCCCGAGGAGATGGCGGAGAGGTACACGCAGCTTCCCCCTACAGGCCTCGAACGCACCAGCGAGCTCGCCGGCAGGCTGACCGAGGGTACGACCAACCCTTACGACGCCGTGCTAAGGATGAACGAGTACCTCAAGACGACCTATCCTTACGACCTCTCCATCCCGCCCCAGTACGAAGAGATGGACGCCGTCGAGTACTTCCTCTTCGAGCAG
>JACCSM010000275.1 GCA_013698525.1 Rubrobacteraceae bacterium | reverse complement strand
TGGCCTGTTGAGCGCCGTCATCGACTTCGGGACGTCTGGCGTGGGCGATCCCTCATGCGATCTGGCGATATCGTGGACTCTGTTTAGAGGGGAGAGCAGGGAGGTGTTCCGCGAGGCCATGCAGCTGGATGAGGCGACCTGGGAGCGAGGTCGTGGTTGGACGCTGTGGAAAGGCCTGATCACACTCGCCGAACACGTAAAGACCAACCCCTCGGCAGCAGGAGAGGCCAGGCGCGTAATCGAGGAAGTCCTCGCCGATCACAAGCATGGTGCATGACACGAATTGCGAACATCGTCTCGAATACAAAAAAACCGGACCGCGCGTAACCCGCGGCCCGGAGATATCTTCTGGGCCAGGAAGGGGGAAATAGCCCAGTGCCCGGAAAGATAGAGCACCAAGGTTACAGCAGCGCTACTCTAAGGTAACAATTTGGCAACAGGTTTCACGGATCTCGGTTCTCGCCGCGCTCCAATCCTTCGAGCACGGGGCCCAGCTCCCTCTCACGCGCTGCCTCGTATTCTTCGAGGCTGTCCGCTTCGCGTGCCAGGCCTGCTATGCGTCCTGTGAGGCCTGTACCGCCCGTCGCGGCGAGTATGCGCCAGCCGAGGTGCCGGTAGGAGTGTTCGAGGCGCAGATCTTGCTCCCCGCTCTCGAGAAGGCGTTCGAGCAGCGCGTGCAGCGCCCTCGCCTCCTCCAGAGAGAGCCGCAACTCGACAGCGGGCTCTCCGCGCACGCTAGCGGACTTTCTCAACGTAGATCCGGTCCTGCGTGATCACCACCTGAAGGTCGTCAGGCGAGCCACGCAGGTAGTGGCGCCACTCGCGGTCGAAGACCTCTGAGTCTCTGGCGTCGGTCTCGAGGACTATGCCACCTTCCGTCTCGTCGAGCACCGCAGGATGCTCCGAGAGCTGGCCGCGCCGGACGGGATCCCTGCGGTAGATCGAGTTTCGCGACCGGAAGCTCTGTACGCTGGAGGGCGTGGTATTCAACTCCTGCGCGATCCACGTGTCGCCCCGACCCTGCTCGACCCATTGCCGGATCTTGGACGCGTGCGGCTTTAGCGCTACCCTTCTGTTTCCCAAGGCCCCCTTCTCCTTCACCCTGTCTCGTTTTATAGGGCATATGTACCACTTTTTGTTACCCGACGCTAGATGCATACGCATCTAGTTCGGGAACGTTCCTGGTCAGCCCGCGGCCTCGGAGACCATCGAGAGTACGAGTAGCCCGCGGAGGCTCCAGCACGCGGCACGGAGCCAGTTGGAGGCCATAGCTTATCCGGTGTCACGGCCCATGAGATGGTCAGCGGCGGCCAGTCCCGAGAGGGCTGCGCCCTCGACCTTGGGCTGCCCGAAGGCATCGCCGCAGAAGAGCAGCGGCGGGTCATCGGAGGTGACGAGGTATGGTTCGGGATGTGGGTTCGTAACCCAGCTGTAGCGCCACCGGGTGAGGGAGGTCGCGATGACGGTGGATGCAAGGTCGGTGCCGAGCCGGTCGCCTGCGAGAGAGATCATGGAGTCAATAACCTCCTTCTCGTCGTCCTCGAAGTGCGAGCGGCTCCATTCCGGTCCAGCGTGGACCGTGACGGCCGGGACTTCGGAGATACCCTTGCGTCCGTTGTCGCCGATCCAGTCGAGCGGCTCGCCCTTGATCTGTATCCCTCCGGGCTCAGGTAAGCCTGTAGGGCCGTCGAGCAGGACCATAAGGGCGAGGCAAGGGTCGTAGGAGACGGCCTCGAGCAGCCGCCTGACTCTATCCGGCAGCCTGTAGCTCCCTGACGAGACGAGGTCCAAACCTTGAGGAACAGGGGCCGTGAGCACAAGGGCGTTCCCTGCTACCCGCAAGCCTGACTCGCACGTTACCTCCCAGCCATCGTCGCTACTATCCACCCTTACGACCCTCTCTCCGGTACGCACGTCGAGGCCGCGGGCGATGTGTTTGGGGATGGAGGTCATACCCTCGGCCCCTCTGTAGCGTGGATGGCCGTCTTCGTACGGTTGACCATCCGCGTCGGCGAAGCCGCGCGTCCACTCTGCGGCGACACCAGCCCCGAGCCAGCCTTCGACGAGGCCGGCGAACCGTTCGCCCCTGACGGTGAAGAACTGGGTGCCGTGGTCGAAGTTGCCTTCGCCGAGGCGCCTGGTAGCCATCCTGCCGCCGACGCCGCGGCTCTCGTCCAGGACCGTAGCGTTCCAACCTTCTCGTTGCAGGGTGCTTGCCGCGAGCAAACCGGAGATGCCGGCCCCTACGATGATGCAGGATCTGCGGTTCGGGTCTTCACTCACGTCTGGCGCGCCCCTTTCGACTCGTTCGCTGCCCTCTCTAGCATGTCAGCCGCCCTACGGATGCTCTGGAAGTGTACGTCCACCGTGTCTTCTACCTCGCAAGCGTAGCCGCCCGCCATCGTAAGCGCAACCGGGATTCCACGTTCCCTGCAGTTCTCGAGGACGATCCGGTCGCGCTTGGCAAGCCCCGACTTCGTTACGGAGAGCCGGCCGAGGCGGTCTCCCTCGAAAGGATCCGCGCCTGCAAGGTAGATGGCGATGCTCGCATCCGCGGCGTCGAGCGCCGCCTCAAGGTTTTCTTCGAGCGTCGCAAGGAACTCGGTGTCGCCGACACCGTCGGGGAGTGGCGCGTCGAGGTCGCTCTCCTCTTTGTGGAAAGGGAAGTTCTTCGCGCCGTGGATCGAGAACGTAAACACCGTCGGGTCTTCGTGCAGGATCTCCGCCGTCCCGTTCCCCTGGTGGACGTCGGTGTCGATGACGACTACGCGCTCCGCTAGCCCCGCGGCCTGGACGGCGCGGGCGGCGATCGCCGAGTCGTTGAGGACGCAATATCCCTCGCCACTGTCAGAGAACGCGTGGTGAGTTCCCCCTGCGAGGTTAGCGGCGAAGCCTTCGTCGAGGGCGGCGAGGCAGGCCCCGAGCGTACCACCCGAGGCGCGGCGGGAGCGCTCAACCATCTTCTCCGACCACGGGAAACCGATGCGGCGCATCTCCTTGTCCGTGAGCGTTCCGGAGACGACACGCTCGAGGTAGTCGGGGGAGTGGGCGCGCAGGATCTCCTCCTCCGTTACCGCGCGTGGCGTCAGAAGCTCTCCTGGACCGCAGATCCCATCGCGCGCGACCCTCTCGCGAAGCATCGAGTACTTGACCATCGGGAAGCGGTGACCTTCGGGCAGGGGCAATACGAAGTGGTCGCTGTAGAAGACCTTCATGGTGTCTGGCGTCTCTCGTCCACAGCGCTAATGTAGTACATGCGGCGGAGGAGAGCAGGAAGAGCGTTCATAATAACCTCGGGGGCCTTATGGTAGCATCGCAGCTTCGAGGACGGATGGACGATTCTGCGCAACAGCGGCTCTTCGCGGAGACTCCAGGCAGCATCGAGCCGCCGGAGACGGGCCTTTACCTCGGTACCTCCGGCTGGTCGTATGCTGACTGGGAGGGGACCCTCTACCCCGAAGCCCTTCCGTCTGCCTCGAGGCTCGCCGAGTACGTCAAGCGCTTTGCGACCGTGGAGATAGACTCGACCTTCTACGGCACCCCGCGCCGCTCGACCGTACAGAAGTGGCGTGAGGTCTCACCCGATGGGTTTCTCTTCGCCGCCAAGTTTCCGAAGGAGATCACCCACGATCGGAACCTCGTCGGCGCCGAAGCGGAGGTGGAGAGCTATATCCACACGATGGCCGAGCTTGGAGACAGGCTCGGACCTCTCCTCCTGCAGTTCCCGCCTTCCTTCGACGTCGAAGGGATGGGCGTGCTCGAAGACTTCCTCGAACGCCTGCCCAAGGGCTTCCGCTACGCCGTCGAGGTGCGCCACAGGAGCTGGCTCGGCTCGGACCTACCCGAGATGCTCAGCGAGCGCGACGTGGCCCTGACGCTAATCGACTACCCGAGGATGCCACGGATGGAGAGGGCGACGACGGATTTCTCGTACATCCGCTGGCTCGGCGACAGGTGGGAGTTTCCATCAGGCCATACGCACCTAAGGAAAGAGCGCGACGGCGACCTCAGGTGGTGGTCGGAGCTCGTTGGCCGCTTTCTCGAGGAGGGCAGGACAGTCTTCGCCTACGCCAACAACCATTACCAGAACCACTCACCCTCGACGCTCGAGAGGTTCCTGGAGATCCGGCGCTGCGGGCGCTGATGGCTGTCCCGGTCGTCTTCAGCACGGGTTCGCTCTATCCCTTCGGCCTCGAACGTGTATACGCCTGGATCTCCGAGGCCGGGTACGACGGGGTCGAGATCATGATGGACGAACGCTGGGATACCCACCAGGAGGTCTATCTGAAAGGCCTCGCCGAGAGGCACGGCGTCCCGATCCTAGCCCTTCACCTTCCGCTCTATCGCGGCGCCTGGGGGCTTGGCCCCGAGGAGACGCTGGTGAGGGTCGCGAGGCTGGCGCGCAGTATGGAAGTTCCTGTTGTGGTAGCGCATCCGCCCCCGCCTGGCAGGCCGCTAGAGCGTTGGAGTGCTGGACCCCTGCGCGAGGCGCGGGATCAGGGCGTCGTCGTGGCCGTCGAGAACATGCCTCGCAGCAGGGCAGGATCCACCTTCATGGTCAGGCGAAAGAGCTGTTACCTGCCCGAGCACCTCGCTGACGTGGGTGATGTCACGCTGGACACCAGCCATGCAGGGGCCAGCAAGGTCGACCTCCTCAGGGCCCACTCGGTCCTCACATCCCAGCTCCGTCACGTCCATCTGTCCGACTCGAACCTGCAGGTTGGCCGCGACGAGCATCGCCTGCCCGGTAAGGGACGTCTACCCCTGAAGCCATTTCTGGCCGCCCTCGGGGTGAGCGGCTATCCCGGGGCCGTGAGCCTGGAACTGAAGCCCTGGCCACTGGGGACACCTGATCCCGAGGTTATCCTGGAGAGGATGCGTGCGGCGCTGCGGTTCACGCGAGAGGGCCTCGGCACCATCTGAATGGAGCATTTCAGCACTACAGCCCTTTGTTTTCGCTGACCGCTGATTGTTCGAGCCGAATGCGCGGTTCGTATTGGATCATACCGAGTCCGTTTGAACGGGAGCGCGTTCGGGTTGCGCGCACACCGGGATCCTCCCATACGTCATTCCCGCGCAAGCGGGAATCTACTCCGACTGCAGGCGTCGGGGTCTACTCTGTGCAGGGCCGCCAGGGACCTCGCGGATGATAAGCTCTGGCTGCAGAGATCTCTTCGGAAAGGAGCCGGCGATGATAGACGAGCGGGTCGGCAAGCTTGCGAGGCTACTGGTGGACTATTCTATCGAGGCTGGGGAGGGGGATCAGGTCCTCATCTCCGGGGAGGTGGGCGCAGGCCCCCTGATCAGAGCCCTCTACGCGCGGCTGTTGCAGGTCGGCGCCACTCCGGTAACACAGACTAGCCTGCCAGGGATGCAGGAGCTCTTCTTCGAGCACGCCCAAGAGCTTCAGTACGAGGAGATCCCAGGTGTCGCGCGCGCCATCTACGAGGCCGTGGACGCCCAGATCGTCATCCACTCGCCGAGCAATACGCGGGCGCTCGCGAACGTCGATCCGTCAAAGCAACAGGCACTCCAGAAGCGGAACAAGCCCCTGAGCGAGATGGTGCTTGAGAAGGACCGCTGGGTGGTGACGCTCTTCCCGACGGAGGCGCTGGCGCAGGAGGCCCACATGAGTCTCTCCGAGTATGAGGAGTTCGTGTTCGAGGCTATGGGGCTGAACGAGAAAGACCCTGTCCGCTATTGGAACGAGAAGTCCGCCGAGCAGGAACGGCTCATAGGGAGGCTCGAGGAGGCCCGTGAGATACGCATCGTCGGGCCCGAGACGGACCTGACGCTCTCGGTCGAGGGGCGCACGTTCGTGAACTCCGCGGGAAGGCGGAACATGCCTTGCGGCGAGGTATTTACCGGACCCATCGAGGACTCGGCCAACGGGAAGGTCTACTTCGACGTACCGGCTGCGGTAGCGGGGCGCGAGATCTCGGGTGCGTGGCTTTGCTTCGAGGAGGGGAAGGTCGTCGAGGCTCGTGCACAGAAGGGTGAGGAATACCTGATGAGCCTGCTCGACGCGGACGCCGGGGCCCGCTACCTTGGCGAGCTCGGCATCGGGACCAACTACGGCATCCGCCGGCCGAGCGCGAACGTCCTGTTCGACGAGAAGCTCGGCGGGACGGTCCACCTCGCCATAGGCCGCTCCTACGCCGAGACCGGCGGCAAGAACGACTCCAGCGTGCACACCGACCTCGTCTGCGACCTGCGCGA
>JACCSM010000261.1 GCA_013698525.1 Rubrobacteraceae bacterium | reverse complement strand
TCGGCCATCTCCATCGCCGAGACTGCGGCCTCGAAACCCTTGTTGCCCATCTTCGTGCCGGCGCGTTCTATCGCCTGCTCGATAGTCTCCGTGGTGATGACGCCGAAGATCACCGGCACCCCGGTCTCGAGTGCCACGTTCGAGATGCCGCCGGACACCCCACCGGCGACGTAGTCGAAGTGGGCCGTTGCGCCCCGGATCACAGCCCCCAGGCAAACGATGGCGTCGTAGCGTCCTGAGAGGGCAAGCTCTCTGGCGACGACCGGTATCTCGTAAGAACCTGGCACCCAGACGACGTCAACCGCCCCGGCGTCGCCCCCGTGGCGTCGGATCGCCTCGATTGCCCCTTCGAGCAGAGCCTTTACGACGAAGTCGTTGAAACGCGAGGCGACGATCCCGAAGGATCTCCCTTCGGCAGAGAGGTTCCCCTCGATGTGGTTGACTCCGTCCACGTCTCCTCCTAGAACTTCTCGAAGACGTGGTTGAGCTTCTCCCGCTTCGTCTTCAGGTAGCGCTCGTTATGCCCGTTGGGCTCCATCTCGATCGGGACACGCTCGGTGATCTCCAGCCCGAAGCCCCTGAGCCCTACGACCTTGGTCAGGTTGTTGGTGAGAAGGCGGATGCGCTTGAGCTCGAGATCTTTGAGGATTTGGGCCCCTACCCCGTAGTCCCTCAGGTCCGGCGCGAGACCGAGTTTCTGGTTGGCCTCGACGGTATCCATCCCCTCATCCTGGAGGTGGTAGGCCCTCATCTTGTTCAGGAGTCCGATGCCCCGACCTTCCTGCTGCATGTATGCGATGACGCCTTCGCCCTCCTCCGCGATGCGCTCCATCGCTGCTTCCAGTTGCTCGCCGCAGTCGCAACGCAGGGAGTGCAACGCGTCGCCGGTCAGGCACGCCGAATGAACCCTGACGAGCACGTCATCCTTGCCCTCGGGCTCGCCCATCACGAGCGCAACGTGGGTAAGGTCGTCTATCTCGTTCTCGTAGGCGCGCAGCCTGAACTCTCCGAACGGGGTGGGCAGCCGCGTCTCTACGGCGCACCTGACCTGCGTCTCGAAGGCATGGCGATACTCGATGATCTGGGCAACCGTCACCAGCTTGACGCCGTGCTCCCTGGAAAACCTCTCCAGGTCTGGGACACGGGCCATCGTGCCGTCCTCTTTCATGATCTCGCAGATCACGCCGGCGGGCTTGAACCCGGCCAGCCTGGCGAGGTCGACTGCGGCCTCGGTCTGGCCGGCGCGCTGCAGGACCCCCCCTGGCTTCGCCCGTAAGGGGAATACATGTCCAGGCATCACGAGGTCTTCCGGGCCCGTCGCCTCGTCGACAGCGACTCTGCAGGTGTGGGCCCTGTCGGCAGCGGAGATGCCTGTCGTGATGCCCTCCTTCGCCTCGATCGAGGCCGTGAACGCCGTGCCCATCCTCGAGGCGTTGTGGGTAACCATCTGCGGTATGTCGAGTCGGTCGACCATCTCCTCAGCCATCGGCAGGCAGATCAAACCACGACCGTGGACGGCCATGAAGTTGATGTCGTCTGCGGTTACGAGCTCGGCGGCCATGGTCAGATCGCCCTCGTTCTCACGGTCCTCGTCGTCACAGACGATGACCATCTTGCCCTGCTTGATGTCCTCGACGATGTCCTCTATTGGACTAAAAGGCATCTCCGGTACTCCTCTCGAAGGTTGAAACTCTCTCTACCATTCGCGGCTCCAGCAGCCGCTCTACGTACTTACCTATAACGTCGGCCTCGAGGTTTACCTTGCTCCCCACCCCAAGCTCCCCAAGGTTCGTGTTCGCGCGCGTCTGGGGCAGTATCGAGACCGTGAAGGAGCCCTCCCCGACCGAGACGATCGTCAGGCTTATTCCGTCGACGCAGATGCTGCCCTTCTCGACGCAGTAGCGAAGCACCGCCTCAGGCGCCCGGAACTCCCATATCTCCGCGTCGCCTTCAGGCCCTACCCAGAGCGCCTCGCCAACGCCGTCGACGTGCCCCTGCACGATGTGGCCTCCGAACCTGCTCCCCGCTGAAATCGCCCGCTCCAGGTTGACGGGACTCCCCGCAGAGAGGCCGCCGAGTACCGTGCGCCTCAGCGTCTCGGGCATGGCGAAGAAGGTGAGCGTCGGGCCATCGACCTCGCCGACCGTCAGGCAAGCCCCGTTCACGCAGACGCTGTCGCCGGCGTGCGTGCCCTCGGGCACCCTTCCGGCGGAGATGGTCAGGCGCAGCATCTCACCTCTCTCGAGTGACGAGACGCGCCCTACTTCCTCAACAAGCCCGGTGAACACGTTCCTCCTCTCCGCTGGGGTAGAGCGTCACGGCGACGTCATTCCCGACTTTCCCGACTTCCGAAACCGAGAATTGCAACGACTCAGCCACCTTCGTAGCCCGGAGCGCGCCGATCATGGGCACGCCCTCAGAGCCGAGGAGCTTCGGCGCGTAGAACAGGGTCAGCTTGTCGGCGAGCCCCTTGCGGACAAAGCGCGTCGCGGTCTCGCCGCCTCCCTCGACGAGCAGGCCTTTGATCCCACGTCCGCCCAACTCATCCAAGACATGGAGAAGGTCGAGGCCCTCCTCAGAAGGCGGCGTCGCAACGACCTCGACGCCGAACCTCTCCAACTCTATCTCGCGCCCGTCGAGCGTGGACTCAGAGGCGAAGACGACGACGGGCGCCTCTCCGGCGCTCCTTGCGAGCTTGCTCTCCGGGCTGGTCGTCAAGCGGGGATCTAGGATCACACGGGTGATACGGGGCGACCGCACAGGAAGGTTCCTTGGCGTGAGCATAGGGTCGTCGGTCCGCACGGTGTTCGCGCCGACGAGTACGGCCCCGGCCTCGGCCCTCAGTTCGTGGGCCCGCAGCCTCGCGTCCTCGCCCGTCACCCACCTGCTGTCACCACCGGAAGCGGCGATCCTGCCGTCGAGGGTGGTGGCGAGCTTGAGGTGCACGAACGGCCTTCCGGTTCGCATGTGGTGGAGAAACTGTTCGTTTTGCCGCTCGAAGGCCGGGTCGTCGATTACATCCACCTCGACGCCAGCCTCGCGGAGAATCCCAACGCTCCTGCCCTGCATCCTGGGATCGGGGTCGAGGTGGCCAATGACTACCCGCGAGATGCCAGTCCGCAAGATGGCCTCGACGCACGGCGGCGTTCTGCCGTAATGGTTGCAGGGCTCGAGCGTTACGTAAAGCGTGGCCCCACGCACCGACCCTCCGGCCCTATCGAGGGCTACTATCTCTGCGTGGTCTTCTCCTGCCCTGGAATGCCAGCCCTCGCTTAGCACGCTACCGTCGCGCCCGATAACGGCTCCTACAAGAGGGTTCGGCGCAACCGTGTAACGCCCGCGCTCGGCGAGGCAGCGGGCAAGATCCATCATCGAATCCTGCAGCACGTCTTCCTTTCTCCCATCCGGACTCTGACCGTCGGCGCCGGATTACGGCTCGTCACGAAAGCGAACCTTCACCGGCTCAACCTCCAAGGAGGCTCGCGGGCTCCCCGGCAGAAACGCTAGGCGACCCTGCTGGGCTCACCGCCGGTGCGGGAATTCCACCCGCCCCCGAAAGTTACGCAGCAAGCTATACCACAGAAGGACCACGGCAGCAAGGAACGCCCACGCACTGCGAGGTTCTCCTGCGCTCCCGGTGCGGGTAGAATTATCTGCGGGCAAGGATATGTCTCTGGAGGCAACCCGATGACGCGCTACTATGCACTCGTCCTCGTTCCTGAGGATGTCCCTGAGGACGAAGCGTGCGACGCAGCGTTCGACCTCTTGTCACCCTTCATTCTCACCGATTCGGGACAGCCCGAGGATGCCAAATTCGATTACCTGCTCGATCCCGAGGACATCTCCGTCATCGGCGAGGACGAAGGCGATCGCAACGTCTGGCGGGCGGGCGACATAGCAGACAAACTCGGGCAGCTTCAGGTAGAGGCGATCGTCACCCCAGACGGCCGATGGCATGAGGTCGAGCCGGGCCAGATGTGGGATGACGAAGCGTGGGTCGCAAAGGGGGGTGAAATCCTCCTGCGACAACCTGGATGCCTCGCGCTGCGCCACGTACTGCACACCTAATCCGCTCCACCTTCTTGCAAGACGGGGGCGAAGGCGAGTATCTCAGATAGCACTATTCGCGCCTGGCGCCCTGGCCTGCCTCGATGATCCTGCGCATCTCCGCCGCCGGGTCGCCCTTGAAGACCGCCGAACCGGCGACGAGGACCTGGGCGCCGGCTTCGACCATGAGCGGCGCGGTTTCGGCCGTGATACCGCCATCCACCTCAACGGGGACGTCGACCATCTCCTTGATGCGCCTGACCTTCTCGACCATCTCGGGGATGAAGTCCTGGCCTCCGAAGCCTGGGTTGACGCTCATGACGTTCACGTAGCTCACGTACGGCAGAGCCCACCCTATAGTCTCGGGAGGAGTCGTCGGGGTGAGGGCAACGCCGG
Organism: Rubrobacteraceae bacterium; assembly: GCA_013698525.1. GTDB lineage: Bacteria > Actinomycetota > Rubrobacteria > Rubrobacterales > Rubrobacteraceae > Rubrobacter_D. Next base: position 16,058 of record JACCSM010000261.1, on the reverse strand, counting down.
CCTCGCAGCCGCCGGTCCGAATCAGGTCCAGGGTGCGGTGCAGGTGGGTGACGACCTCGGGTTGGACGGAGATGCTGACGACCCCGGCCTCGATGAAAGATGGGATCAGGTTGTCAGGGTTCGTCACCTGGAGGTGGGCGTCTATGGGAAGGTCGACCGCGGCGGCGAGCGAGGCCGCAACGGCGGGGCCGACCGTCAGGTTAGGGACGAAGTGGTTGTCCATAACGTCGAAGTGCACGAGCTCGGCGCCCCCCCTCTCGGCCCGCCGCACCTCCTCAGCCAGTTCCGCAAAATCGGCCGCGAGAATCGAAGGGGCGCCGACCACCCTATCACCGAGTCTTCCGAAAAATGTCAAGAGACTGCCTCCCAGATCTTATATGTAGAGACGGCCATTCTACAGAAAGGTCACAGGCAAACTCATCGCCCGTACTGGTTTCTGAGGCGATCTACAGAGGTATCGACCCTCTGCAGGTAGAAACATCTGACCAAAAGCGCGAGGCGGTAGGCGAAACCAACAAGCTGACAAGCTGAAGTGCTGACGAGCTGAAATGCTTCTCTACGGCAGCTTCTGGAGGTCCACAGCGTAAAGGGCGTATCTCTCACTCGGTGTCTCCACAGGAGTGAAGCCGGACAGGCGGTCGAGCGCCCCGGTCAGCTGCGAGTCGTTCGCGACCATCACGTAGTCCACATTGTTGCGCCGCAGGATCTCGACGCCTTCTTGCAGCGTGGTCCCGCTGAAAAAGTCCCGCACGTCCAGCGAGCCCTGGGGCACCTCGATCTGGCCCGACGCCCGCTTCTCCAGCTCGGGGAGGACTCTTAGGACCAATCCTCCCCTGCGGCTGGCCACGTTCGCCTCTGAGGAGTAAGCCGGGATACGGGCGCTCTGGATATCGGGCGCGAGCACGACGACGGGCGAGTGCATTTCGTCGCGGAACCAGGGAAAGATGGGGTCCGACGGGTAGAACCCAGACGAACGGCTCGCCTCACTGTGTGCCTGTATAGACTCCATACCCTGCCGCGCCTGAGGCACGGCCGTGGCCGTAAGGACGACGACCAGTAGGGCCGGCAACGCCCCTGCGAGGAGACGCGCAGGCCCGACACCCTGCACCCACGCCGTCACATAGCCTATGGCAGTCCAAGCGAGCCAGCCAAGCGTAAGCACGGCGACGAGCTGAATGGGCCACGCCAGACGCCAGATCTGGCCCGGGAGCACGACATTGTCACCGAGGAACGTGGTGATCGGGGGTACGTACACGACCACGGTCGTCACGTACATCACGCCGAAGAGCAGTCGTGCGGCCAGGCTCCGCTTTACGCGCCAGAGCAAGAAAGGAAGCCCGATCAAGAAGGCCGTGGCGATCATGGGGTCGAGGAGCAATGAAGGATGCATCATGTAAGAGCCGTCGGCAAACTCGAAGATGCGATTCCTCTCGGGGCTGACGAAGATCATGTTCCGCAGCACGTCAGGGTCACCGGAGTTGATATCCGAGTCGGCTAGCGCATTCGACAGCGGCTCATCGGTGAACGCCGAGACGAGGACCGCAGGAACGGCGACGATCGCGACACCGGAGAGGCCCATGGCCGAGATCCTGGCCCAAGCCGCGCGGCTGCGCGGGCCGGCGGCGAGGTGCATAACGGCGAACCCGGCCATAGAGATCCCGATGATCGCCAATCCTATTGGATGCACGGCCATTACGGCGCAACACAGGAAAGCGAAGCCCACGAAATACCGCTTTGCTCCGCCTTCCAGGAACGCGAAAGCGCACGCGAGGGCGAGGGGCAAGAAGAGAAATTTGGCTACCAGTTTGTCCTCGGGCAAGCGCTGGACGAACTCGCCCCCCCACGCTATGCGCGACTGACTCAGGTGGACCATGAAGAACAGCGAGTAGAGGCAACCGGACCACAGCGCAGCCCCCTCGCTCTCTAACAGGATGCGCGCCAGCGCGTAGAAGACCAGGAACGCTACGACCACGAGTGCCGGGTTCAGGTACGAGAAAGCCAGGTCTACGGGGTCGACCCCCGAGACCCTGGCGACAGCGGTCTGCTCCAGCAGCCAGCCATTGATCCTGGCGCGCGAGAGGCCGACGTCCCCACCGAAGAACGGTTCGACGGAGGCGAGCCTGTCTCCGCCGAGGTACTCCCTGACCCAGGAAAGGTAGATCCAGACGTCGCCGTAGTAGCTGGGGGCTGTGATCCTGGCGATGTACGCCAACGCCGCGACGAGGGCGGCGAAAGGAACCCAGAGCAACCCCCCACGGTCGGAGAGCTCGACCCCGGCCGGCCCGCCAGCCGCCCGCTCGGGGCGAAGCGTCAACACCACGGCGGCCAGCCAGCAGACGGCGACCGTTATGCCACAGGCCCACAGGTAGGCGGCCAGGGTGACCTGTAAGATGAGCATGGGCACTGCCAACAGGGCGAAGAGCCCGACGCTCGTTACGAAAGCCGCCGGCGCGAGCGCGGCACCTGAGAAATACTCCCTGAAGAACCAGCGCACGATCACTACTCCCGGCGTCGAGAACAAGACTAGCGTGGCCAGCAACATGACCCCAGGTACCGACGCGAAGGCGCCCCTGAGCGGCCCGATAACGGTGAATGCCGCGACGACCGCGAGCACGGAGCCGGCCTCGAACCATCGAACGTGGATTCGGCCCTTGTTCACTATCCCTTCCTGCAAGGTCCCTTACGAGCGCGTTTGGCCCGTCGAAGCGGAAGGCTCTACCGGCTTGATCGCCTCGGAGCTACCGAGTATCCGGCCCGAGCTGTCTTTGGCTCTGACGGCGACGTAAGGCTCACTGGTGTTCAGGGTTACAGCGGTCTCGAAGCCCTTGCGGGGAGCGGAGCCTGCGGGCTCGAGCTTGTCGGGACCACCACCGGCGAGCACCTGCCAGGTGTCTACCTCCGTCGCGCCGTTCCAACTGACGTGGAGTGTTACCTCGTCTCCGGCCCCGGATTCGGCCACGACCGCGGGCCGATCCTCTGGCTGGCCTTTCCACGGGAAGCGGAAGGCCCTGTAGGACTCGACCTGTGAAGGGAAGCTGGCATCGAATAGCAGCTTGCCGTCTCGGCTGAACTCGGAGAAGTAGGGCTCGCTTCCCCACCCGACGAACACGTTTCCGTTGGGCAACACCTGCGCGTTGCCCTGCGTAGCCGCGAGTATCTTGTCCGGATGCGTGTACTCACCAACGAGGGTGGCACTCATGTCATCTTCGTCGATCTCGACCACTATGGCGCGAGACTGGACGTCCTTTTGGACCCCGCCGTTGTCGAAGATCGTTATGATGCCATCGGGGTGGAGGCGGGCATCGTGCTGCCAGTCCGTTCTGGTACCGTATCCCATGTCGAAGTCGCTCTTTTCCCCGCCGAGTCGCCAGACGACCTCGCCCGTCTTTCGGTCGACCTTGTACACGGCGCAAGTCCTGCGGGCCGAGATGATCAGATATCCGTCTGGATCCGGATCTATGGAGTTGATGTGGAAGTAGTCGAAAGCCGCCTCGAGGTCGGGCGGCGGTTCGTAATAAGACTCGTCGAGCTCGACGTAGTCGAGGCTGTGCCACTCGAAGATCACCTCGCCGGTCTCGATGTCGACCTCCTGGGCTATCCCGTCGAGAACTTCACCGTCCACGGGACCGCCGACGCCAGACAGGTCCCTGGACACCTTGCTGTAGATCGTGATCAACGCCGTATCCTCGGTCGTGATGAGGAACTCGTGGTGGTCCCCCTCGAAGCCGTTGCCGGCCCTTACCCTCTTTATCTCCCGATAGGAGTGGTCACAGATCACGTACTCGCCCTGGCCGTAGCCCGTGTGTTGTCCTTCCCACCACGTGAGCACCGTCTCTCCCTTGTACGTCTGGACCTCGAAGTTGAAGGCGTCGGCCTCCGCATCCTGCAGTGGATGGAACCAGACAGGCTCACCGCTGGCGTCGACTATTAGCGGTGCGTCCTGGGTTGGGGCTTCCTCCCCAGGACCCTTCTTGGGAGAGACGAAGATGTGGCCTGGCGCCGTGCCAGGGAGGTTCGTGTTCACCTGGATGACCGGCGGGCGAAGATCCGGACGCGAGCGGAAAATCATCGCCTGGCCCTCTCCCTGGGGCGCGGCGGTCGCCCTGGTGCGCGCGGTCGGCTCGCATCCAAGGGAACCCGAAAGTGCGACCAAGGCGGTCCCGGCCGTGGCCGCCCCGAGAAACCTTCGACGTGTGATCTTTGCTTCGAGTCTCCCAGTTCTCGACCGCTTGCCCAAGTTCGCCCTCTCATCTCTAGTCAGCGTTGAAAGGGAGTAGGCACCCGGCCTGCTCCCCTCCACACGAGCGCAAGCCACGAAGACCTACACCCGCGCTACATCAGCTCCGTCCAGGAGTTTTGGCGGGCTCGAAGCGCCTCACGAGTGCACGCACTACCTTTGCGGATCGGCCCTGTCACGATGGATCTTCCATGAAAAGCCGCGGTTTTGCAAGATCAAACGCCACTGACAGCGGGTAGGGGAAGGACAATCATTCCCCTACCCGCGCTGGTCAGCACTTCAGCTTGTCAGCCAGTCAGCTATTTGATTACTGATGGCTCATCCTGCGTAACGCGCAAGCTTTATGCACGGCGCTGCAAGACCAGAGATGTGCGTCCAGCGCAGGTCCAACCTCAAAATCGCACTTTCGAATACGAGCGCCCGGCTACTAGCGAAAACGAGAAGCTGAAGTGCTGACTGGCTGAAATGCTGACTAGCTTTGGCAAAGAGGTTCCCTCTTTGCCAACTTTCCTATCGTCCCGCCTCCGCCTTCGCCCGGAGAAAATCATCGTAGTTGTTGGTGAAGAAGTGCTTCCGGCCGTCTGCCTCGAGGACGTAGTAGAGGTAGTTGGTATCAGCGGGGTTCAGTGCGGCCTGGATCGACTCGCGGCCCGGGCTGCAGATGGGTCCTGGGGGCAGTCCGTCGTTCTTGTAGGTATTGTACGGCGAGTCTATCTTCAGGTCAGCCAGCGAGAGGTTCGCCTTGGGTCTCTTGAGTGCGTACTGGATCGAGGCGTCGATCTGGAGCGGCATATCCCTTTGCATGCGGTTGTAGATCACCGACGCTATCAGCTGCTTCTCATCGGGAGTGGCGGCCTCCTTCTCGATCAGGGACGCCACGGTCACGACTTGATACTCCGTGAGGTCGAGACGCTCTTTAGCGTCGGCGATGTCGAGGTCCTGGGTCTCGAGTAGATACTGTCCGAGGAGCCTGTCGACTATCTGTCTGGCGCTAACGCCCTTCTCGAAATCGTATCTGGCAGGAAAGAGGTACCCTTCCGTGGTCTTGACCTCAGGGTATTCGAGGAACGCGTATCCGTAGTCGGTTCTACGCGCGGCCTCCTCTAACGCTGATGCGGGGACACTGCTGTCCGCGGCGACGGTTCTGGCGGTCTCCTTGATGGTGAGCCCCTCTGGGATGGTGACGGTGATCGTAGGAGCGGCCTGGCCGGCGGTCAGTTTCTGGAGGATCTCCCCGCTGTCCTGTCCGGTCTCGAAGGTGTAACGTCCTGTCTTTATCTCTGTTCCATACCCTTCATACCTGGCCTGCAGTTCGAAGACGAAGGCACTCTTTATGACCCCGGCCTCTTCCAGCTTGGTCGCGACGTCCGAGAGCGTATCTCCTTTGACCACCTCCACCCTGGCTGATTTTTCGGGCGCAGGCCCGTTCTTGCCCGCTATTGCCGCAGAGTAAATGACGAAGATGGCCACCAGAACGGCGAGCACGAGCAGGAGGCCGAGCACCGTCGGCCCTGCGCTGGAGCGGCGTTTGCGCCGGAACTTTCTGGGACCGGAGGGCTGGAGAGCGTCGAGCCTAGCATCGAGCTCCTCACGGTTTCGTCGTTCGCTCTTGTCGTAGCGCCTCAAAGGTTCTCCCTCGCCTCGAGGTATTCCTGCAACATCCTTGCGGCCGCCAGGTGATCCACCCTCCCCTTCCTCCTGCCGCGGCTAGCGGCGAGACGGGTCGTGAACCGCTCGTCCCACTTCACGAACCGCACGCCAGGGAACTCTGTTTTCAGGGCGTCTAGTCTAGACAAAACTTTGCGGGCCTGGAAGCCGACCTCCCCACCGAGCGTTCTCGGCACCCCGACGACGACCTCGCAGACGCCCTGTTCGTCCACGAGCCCGCGCAGGTAGCCGGAGAGATCCCCACTGGGTATCACGTCGAGAGGGCTGGCCAAAACGCCGCCAGTATCAGAGACGGCGACGCCGATGCGTACCTCTCCAAGGTCGAGGGCGGCGACTCGCCCGCGGTCGGCTGGCGACAGGACTTACTCCGGGTCCGCGAGACGCTGGTCGAGGATCACTCGTACCCTCGCGAGGGCCTCGGGGATCGCTTCGAGATTGCCGCCGCCGGCCTGGGCCATCGTCGCGCCACCACCCCCGCCGCCCCCGAGTACGCCCGAGACCTCGCGTACTATCTCCCCGGCCTCGACCCTCTGCGAGACGTCAGGGTGGAGATTGGCGACGAGGACCGCCTTGCCGCCGAGCGCAGCGGCAAGCACCACGGCAGAAGGACCGCCGAGACGATTCTTAACGTCGTCGGAGATCTGGCGCAGCCCCCTGACGTCGGCGGCGGCGACCTGGCCCGTCACCACCCGTGTTCCGTTGACCTGGCGGGCGCCTTCTATGAGGTCGCCAACCTCCTCGAGGCCCTGCTTCAGGGCGTGCTCCCTGGCCGCCTCGCGAGACGTCCGCACCTCTTCGCGCAGCCGCCCTACGGCCGCAGGGAGGTCGTCGATGTCGACCTTCAGAGCCTCCGAGACCTCTTCTGCCCTCTCTGTCGCGCCGGTCAGGTAGTAGAGGGCATCCCGGCCGGTTATGACCTCGATGCGGTACAGGTCGGCGCCGTGCTTCCTGTTCGAGAGTATCTTGAAAGCCCCGATCTCGGCCGTGCCGCGCACATGCGTCCCGCCGCATAGCTCGCGCGAGAAGCCGTCCACCTCGACGACGCGCACGAGATCGCTGTACTTCTCTCCGAAGAGCATCATCGCGCCTAGGTTACGCGCCTCCTCGAGTGTCGTCGTAAAGTATCGGACCGGCTGGTTCTCGGTTATCTTCTGCAGAGAGAGCTCCTGAACGCGGCCGACCTCATCGTCTGTTACCTTCCCTGCGTGGCGGTAGTCGAAGCGCAACCTGTCAGGCCCGACGTAGCTACCGGCCTGCACAACGTCCTGGCCGAGGACAGCCCTCAAGGCCCAGTGCAGGATGTGCGTTGCCGTGTGGTTCGCCTCTATCTGCTGACGGCGCACCCTGTTTATGGAAGCTGTTACCGCATCTCCGGCCTCGAACGCGCCGCTTTCGAACCTGGCCCTCAGCACCTGATAGTCACCCGCAGGGATCGCGTCGAAGACCTCGAGCTGTCCATCCTCGGAGGTGATCCAACCGGCATCCGCCACCTGCCCGCCACCCGTAGCATAGAAGGGGTTCTCGGCCAGCACCACAAACACCTCTCCCCCGGCGTCGGGCACGGGCTCGATGGCGACTATCCTGGTCTCGACCTGCTCGCGCTCGTAGCCCACAAAGCGGCTCCGGATCTCTTGATCCCTGAACGCGGCGACGACCCGCTCGTAGCCCTGCATGGCCTCCCTGGCACGCTCCCGCTGCGCGTCCATAGCAGCCTCGAAACCCGCCTCATCGAGCGACAAACCTCTCTCGGCGAGCACCTCCCGCGTCACCTCGACGGGGAATCCGTAGGTATCGTGCAACATGAATGCCACGTCACCAGGGAAGTATCCGCCCCGCATCCGCTCTATCTCAGAAGCCAATAGCGACATCCCCGACTCGTAGATCTCGACGAACCTACTGGCCTCGCCGGTGACAATGCGGAGGATGTTTTCCCGCGCCGAATTCAGTTCCCCATAGAAATCGCCCATGTAGTCGACAACAGTCTCAGCCAGCCCGGCGAGCTGGCCGGGGCTCATGCCGAGACGCGAGTGAGCCTGCAACATCGCCCGGCGGATTAAGCGGCGAAGTACGTACTCGCGGCGCTGGTTCCCAGGCCTGACGCCGTCGGCGATGAGGAAAGCCATCCCGCGCGCGTGGTCGGCGACGATGCGTAGCGCGCGATCTGTACTCTCGGAGTCGCCCAATGAGATGCCCGTGTACTCGTTCGCCTTCTCGAAGATGGGCGCGTAGACGTCGGTGTCGTAGACGTAGAGGACATCCTGAACGGCCGCTGTGGTCCGCTCCAGGCCAAGGCCGGTATCGATGCCGGTCTTGCTCAAAGGAACGAAGGATTTGTCTTTCAACTGCTCGTACTGGTTGAAGACGAGGTTCCATATCTCGAGGAAGCGCGGATCTCCTTCGTCCCCGCCGGGACCGTACTTCGAATCCTCGGTCGGGTCGCCATTGGCGAATTCTTCACCGTGATCGTAGTAGACCTCCGAACACGGGCCACACGGACCGGTCTCTCCCGGTGGTCCCCACCAGTTCTCGCTCTTGGGAAGTCCGAAGATCTTATGCTCGGGTACGCCGACGCTCTTCCACAACTCTTTTGCCTCGACGTCTTCGGGGGCGTCGTCATCACCCTCGAAGATCGTGATCCACAACCGCTCAGGCGGAATCTTCAGATCTTCCGTGAGGAACTCCCAGGCCCACTCGATGGCTTCCTTCTTGAAGTAGTCCCCGAACGAGAAGTTCCCGAGCATCTCGAAGAAGGTTAGGTGATGCCAGTCGCCGACATCCTCGATGTCGGGGGTACGGAAGCACTTCTGCGCGCTCATCGCCCGCGTGGAAGCCGGCCTCTCCTGACCGAGGAAGTACGGTATGAATTGCTGGACCCCGCCCGTGGTCAGGAGGACAGTAGGGTCGTTGTGAGGGACGAGAGAAGCACTCGGATAGTACCTGTGGGCCCGTACTCCGAAAAAGTCTAAGAATCGCTTTCGTATCTCGCTACTCTGCATGCGCCCCATCCGGAGATAGCTCGCGGTCGCGTTCCATCTGCTCGAGTTCGACCCGCAGGTCTTCCAGAGCGCGCCTTAGGAGGCGGGAGACGTGCATCTGGCTTACGCCTATGTGGTCCGCGATCTCGGTCTGCGTCTTGCCCTCGTTGAAGCGGAGCTTCAGGATTTGCTGCTGCTGGCCCTTGAGACCTTCAATGGCCTCCTTGAGCAGGATCCTGTCCTCCAATCCTTCTATCGCAGATCTGTCATCGGCCTGGAAGTCCATGATCGTGTCCCCGTCGGGCTCGTCCTGGCTTACGGGCGCGTCGAGGCTGGCCGTGTTGTAGGCCCTTCCCAGCGTCAACGCTTCTGCGACGCCCTCTACATCGGCGTCGAGCGTCTCGGCGAGCTCCTGCAGGCTTGGCGACCGCCCCGTCCTGACGGTCTCGTTGCGGATCACTTCCTTGGCCGACTGGCGAAGCTCCTGCAGGCCGCGAGGGACCCGCATTGCCCAGCCTTTGTCACGAAAGTAGCGTTTGATCTCGCCGAGGATGTTCGGGGTGGCGTAGGTCGAGAACTCGATCTTCCTGTCCACGTCGAAGCGGTCCACCGCCTTGATCAATCCGACGGAGGCGACCTGGATCAGATCGTCCAGAGGCTCCCCACGACCAGCGAACTTGCGGGCCAAAAACTCAGCCAGGGGCAGTTGTTCCTGGATGACACGCTCGCGGGCATTCTGGTCGCCTTGCTTGTGGTAGCGCACGAGCAGGCGCCGCGTGCGCACCTTGTCAGGCCTTCGATAGCGCCGGCTCACGACACCAGCTCCACTACAGTGCGCCAGCTCGTCTCTGTGTCCCCCCCGGAGGCCGGTTCCTCGACTTCGGCGAGAACCCCCTCCCCGGCCAGGGAGAAGCGGTAGCGGGTCGGAGCGTCACCGGCGTGAAAGCCCTCCAGAACCTCCACGGCCTCCTCCAACCCCCCAACTCCTACCCTGGCCCGCGCCGCCATCCCTGCCAGCACGAGGCCGACACAGGACCGCAGCTGTTCGTCAGGAGGGAGCCTTAGATAAGCGTACTCTTGGGGATCACCTTCGGTCAAGCCGATTCCTTCCTTAGCGTTGCTCGGGCTCTTCTTCCGATACTTCGGTGGTCCTTTCGTCCGGTGCGGCTCTCGCCGCTTCCCCTGCGCCAGGATCGGGAACCACTCCGCGCGCGGCGTGGTTCCCGCCGCCGTGTTCCTCGAGGTCGTGCAGGATCTCCTCCCGCCGCCGGGCGGAGGCCTCGCGCGCCGCGGAGACCGATCTCCTGTAGCGGCGCCTGACGTTGTCGGGCAGATCTCGCGCCGCCTTCGGCAGGTTCTTGCGTACGTCTTCGTTCGTCGCGTAGATCGTACCTGCCACCCCGATCACGACGCCGGCCATGACCCTGCCCCAGCTTGCCACCGCTACTCCTCCTTCTCAGAACGCTTTTCGCCGCCGAGGAAAGTGCTGACCCCCCGCGAGATGCCGGCCGTCGCCGAGGAGACCTTGATCACACCGCCCCTGACGCCGCGCGTGATCACGGCGGTCGTCTGGTCGAGCTCGCCCGTCATGCCTGCCACGTCCCCGACGGCCTCGTCGAGCTGCGTGAGCTGGCTGTTTATGTTGTCCACCGTGACATGCGTCTTCCCGAGAAGTGGAACGACCTCCCCCGTGACGTCCTTGATCGTCTGCTCTGTGGTCGAGAAGACCCTCGCCAGCCTCGAGAACAGCCACGCGAGGACGAAGAACGCGACGGCGATGCCCGCGAAGAGCAATCCTTTCATCAGCTCTACGAATAGTTCCAAACCTTACAGCACCTCCGTCCGGGGTCCCTGGAAACCAGGATTATAGCTGTGATCGCACGCAATATGTACCGCTCTCAAGAGTCACTGCGCACAACGACGCCACCCCCGACGACCCGCTCCCCGTCCCCGGTATAGAACACGGCGGACTGGCCAGGCGCGACACCGATGACCGGCTCATCGAGAGAGGCTAGCCACCGACCGTCATCGGCCTCCTCGACCGTGCAAGGGACCGGCGAGCCGTTGTAGCGGACCTGCACGCAAGCAGCTTTCTCAGGGTCGAGGAACCAGTTCAGATCCCTGATCCCCACTTCGCGCACCTCGAGATCCTGCTTACGTCCGACGACGACCTGGCCGGTACGCGGACGCACCTCGCTGACGTACAGCGGCGTCGGCGCCGAGACGCCTATTCCGCGCCGTTGTCCGACCGTAAAGTCGACGACGCCGGTGTGACGGCCGAGTACTCGTCCTTCGCGGTCTACAACATCCCCGGGCTCCGCAGCCGCCTTCTTGCGGACGAACCTGCGGTAGTCTCCATCGGGGATAAAGCAGATATCCTGGCTCTCCGGGGTGTAGGCGACGGCGAGACCACGCTCCTCGGCGATGGCGCGGACCTGCGCCTTACGGTATTCGCCGAGGGGGAAGATCGTACGCGACAGGAGATCCCGCGGCACAGGCCAGAGGACGTAGGTCTGATCTTTGCTCGCGTCCACGGGGCGCGCGAGCGTCGGACCTTCTTCTACCCTGGCGTAGTGCCCCGTCGCGACGTGGTGGTATCCAAGCTCGTCAGCGAGGAACGAGGAAGCGTGGAACTTGACGTGGGCGTTGCACGCGACGCAGGGATTGGGGGTCCTGCCTTCGCTGTAGGAGCCTACGAAGTCCTGCATAACGCGCCTGTCGAAGAGCTCCTTGAGGTTGAGCGTGAAATGCGGCAGGCCCATCCTGTGCGCCGTGTCGCGGGCGAAGAGCACCGTGTCCGGCGAGCAGCACGAGCGGCTGCCCCTCTCGCCGTCGTGCAGCCGGAACGTCACGGTTGCGACCTCGTAGCCGGCCTCTTTGAGAAGCAGGGCCGTGACCGCCGAGTCAACACCCCCGCTCATCGCGGCCACGACGCTCTTGCCACCGGCTACCCGTCCTCTCTCTGCCTCAGAGAGCATCTCGCCCGCCTTGCGGTTCCAGTGGTCCTCGAAGGCCTTGTGCATTGCGTCGAGGACGAGCGTGAGCGCGTGTTCTTTCCCAGCGGGAAGGGGTCCGCCAAGCGCATCTTGCAGATCAGCCTTAGAGACGCTGGCGGCATCGAGGAGGTGTTTGCTTTCGACCAGTTCGGCAAGTGCCGAGCCGGCGGCTATGCACGCCGCACAGCCGTAGACCTTGTAGCGGACCTGTTCGAGGACGTTGTCCGAGATCCCGACCGTAAAACAGGCGACGTCGCCGCACGCGGCGTCGCCGGACTCGCCCCTGCCAGAAGGATCGCCTAACTCACCAGCGTTGCGCGGCCGGACAAGGTGGTCTACGACCTGCTGTCTGTAACGATCGGACATGAATAACCCGCCTTCAGCCCGCGTAGAGCGGAGAGAGCTCTCGTAGTTGCGCCACCGCGGTAGAGAACGCCTCGAGGAAGTCATCGACCTCTTCCAAAGTGTTGTCTTTGCCGACCGTGATCCTGACGACAGAGAACGCTTCTCGCTCGGGAAGGCCCATCGCGAGCAAGACCGGTGAAGCCTTGTGCCCGCCCGAAGAGCAGGCCGATCCACTCCCGACTGCGTAGCCGAGCGAATCGAGGAAGAGGACCAGGCTCTCAGCCTGGACGCCGGATACCGTTAGGTGGACGTTGTTGGACAATCGCCGCCCGCGATGCCCGTTTACGAGCACGTCAGGAATCTCCTCCACCCCGGCCATGATGCGGTCGCGTAGCTCCCTTTCGTGCGTGACACGGTCGTCCATCTCCTCGCGGGCCAGCCTCGCAGCCGTGCCAAGGCCGACGATCCCTACGACGTTCTCGGTACCACTCCTTAGACCCTTCTCCTGCCCTCCGCCGTAGACTATGGGTTCGAGCGAGACGCCCTCACGCACGTACAGGGCGCCGATGCCCTGCGGGCCGTAGAGCTTGTGGCCCGAGAGAGCCAGCGTCGAGACCGGCGTCTCCGAGACGTCGATAGGGACCCTGCCAGCAGCCTGGACGGCGTCGGCGTGGAAAGGGACATCCTTCGCCGCGCAGATATCGGCAAGCTCGAGCACAGGCTCTACTGTGCCAACCTCGTTGTTCGCCCACATGACAGCGGCCAGCACGGTGTCGCGGCGCAGCGAAGCGGCGAACTCGGCAGGGTCGACGAGGCCGTCCTCGTCGACCCCGATCCAGGACACCTCGAAACCTTCGGACTGCAGGCGTTTTGTTGCCTCCCGCACCGCCGCGTGCTCGACGCAGGAGACGACCGCGTGCCGCTTGTCAGGGCCTGCGGATCTAGCCAGACCGAGGACGGCCAGGTCATCGGATTCGGTCCCGCCGCTGGTAAACACTATCTCCCCGGGCGAAGCTCCGATCAGAGAGGCCACACCGGCGCGGGCCTCCTCCAACCCTTCACGCGCCGAGTCTCCGAATGCGTGAAGCGAAGAAGGATTGCCGCGTCGGCCGCCAAGGTGCGGAAGCATTGCCTCCAGAACGCGCGGGTCGAGTGGCGTGGTGGCGGCGTTGTCCAGGTAAACAGGATCAGTCATGACCGAGTCTAGTTTATCCTAATGGGCCGAAATGTCAGCGAGTCAGCCCGCCGCCTGCGGCGGCTAGTCAGCATTTCGGCAAGTGCCTGACAGACTCGCTCCCACACTCAGAGCCAGTCTACTTGGCAAACGATGCGGCTACTTATCCACCGCAGAGCAAAACGAACCCGGACCACTACTAACAGCGCTGACTCGCTGAAATGCTGACTCGCTGATGGCACGATGTGCCATCAGACGGTGATGGTGGAGGCGACTGCGCCACCAGGGTCGAGGAGTGCGATCTGGTCTCCTGGCGCCAGATCGAGCGACGTGCCTCCTTCGAACGTGCCTGCCACGCGCTTGCCCTTGTCGTCTACTATGTCGGGAACGCGGCCGATGGAGACGTTCTGACCCCGCTTCACCTTGATATCGCTATTGATCGTAACACCCGGCGCGCCAGGTGTTACCTGCGCCGTCTCGGGATCGAGGACCCTCAGGGTAAAGCCCTGCAGGTTCATGGACTTGACACCCCGATTTTGCACGCTGAAGTACTCGATTCCGCCGCCCTTGTCGGTCGTCTGTACCTGTTCCAGCGTCACGTTGGCATCGCTCGTGTTGTCCTCGACCTGCACCGCCGCGAGGTCGAAGAGCGCCTGGCTCAACACGGGTCTTGGCACGTATCCTTCGAAGAGGTTGGTGATCACATATTCCTCGCCACTCGGCGCGACCATCGCGACGAACGGCGTGATCCCGACCCCGAGTTGCGCGGCCAGCGTACCGTACTCGCCAGGCTGCAGACTCTGCTCGTCGCCGACGGGCCCGGGGGTCGCGATGTCGTAGGTGAAGAACTCGATGGTCGGATACTTGGTGCTCAGTCGCATCATGGACTTGTTGACCTTGCGGTCCACAGAGAGGCCCTGTGGATAGGAGAGCGAGTCCTGATCCAGCTTGTAGAACTGGACCACGAGCCTGGCCCTCCGCCCGTACGCTTCCTCGAAGTTGGGCGGCACGGGTTGGGTCGTGTTGAGCGTGAAAGGCATGTCCTCGGTGCTCTCGGCCTGTCCTTCCCCAACCACGGCGTTGCCTGTAGTGGTGCCTGCGGGGGGCGTCTCCGAACTCTGGGTGGGCGTTACAGGGACCTGGCTCTCGTCGCTTCCGCATCCCGCGAACACAAACAGACAGCCGAGGACGAGTGCCAGATACGCCCAGATACCCGCGTGCGACCCTCCCTTGTCCTTCCCTCGGATAGACCTCTCCCCTACAGCTCTGCGGAGATCCGGCGCAACCAACGGGCTCCGACTCGATTTGCGCTAAGTTAGCACGGTAGCGAAAACGCCGCAATGCGCAGCCAGGATAAAGGGTGGCCCTCGGTCCAAGGAATTATCGGCTAACATTCGTGGACCAGCCCGCAAGCGGGTCCGTAGGCACACACAAGGAGATAGGAAATTGCCCCTTCAGGACCAGAGCAACCCGTACAGGACCCACAGCGCAGGTGAGCTGCGCAAAGACAACGCCGGAGAAGAGGTCAGGCTCGCAGGCTGGGTACATAGGCGCAGGGACCACGGGGGTCTGATCTTCATCGACCTGCGCGACCGTTGGGGCATCACACAGGTCACGTTCCACCCGGAACGGGCCGAGGTATTCTCCTCGGCCGAGCGACTCAGGCCCGAATGGTCCATCTCCGTAGAGGGCGAAGTGGTGCGCCGTCCAGAGGGTAACGAGAATCCCGACCTGCCGACAGGAGCGATAGAGGTCGAGGCTACTGGGCTCGAGATCCTCAACCCCTCCGAGACGCCGCCCTTCGAGATCGAACGCGACAGGCCCGTGGACGAGACGCTGCGCCTGAAGTACCGTTACCTCGACCTGCGCAGGGAGAGGATGCGTGACAAGATCCTGCTGCGCCACCGCGTCGTCAAGCACATGCGCGACTACCTCGACGATCGGGGCTTCGTCGAGATCGAAACCCCGCTCCTCACGGCCTCTACGCCGGAAGGCGCAAGGGACTACCTGGTGCCTGCTCGCCTCTATCCTGGGCAGTTCTACGCGCTCCCCCAGTCCCCGCAGCAGTTCAAGCAGCTCCTTATGGTTGCTGGCTTCGAACGCTACTTCCAGATAGCCCGCGCGCTGCGCGACGAGGACCAGCGCGGGGACCGCCAACCCGAGCACACGCAGCTCGACCTGGAAATGAGCTACACGACGCAGGACGAGGTCCTGGACCTCGTAGAAGGTCTCTACGCCGGGATCGTCGAGCAGCTTACTCAGAAGCGGCTCCTCGCCAAGCCTTTCCCTCGCCTCACCTACTTCGAGGCGATGGACCGCTTCGGTACGGACAAGCCGGATATCCGCTTCGGCCTGGAGCTCAACGACGTCTCGCAACTCGCCGCAGGTTCGGACTTCAAGGTCTTCGAGGGAGCGGTGGAATCGGGGGGCTCGGTGCGTGGCATCGCCGTCGGAGAGCTCGGGGACCTGACCCGCAGGGAGCTCGACGAGCTCACCGCGGTCGCAACCTCGGGAGGCGCAAAGGGCCTGGCCCACTTTCTGGTGCAAAGCGATGGCCTGAAGAGCCCCGTCGCGAAGTTCTTCTCCGAAGCCGAGCAAGATACCCTGCGCACAGTGCTCGGGGCCGAAGAGGGCGACTGGATGTTCTTCGTCGCGGACAAGAA
>JACCSM010000247.1 GCA_013698525.1 Rubrobacteraceae bacterium | reverse complement strand
CGCACCCTTACGTCGAGGTGGCCCTTGGCGGCGAGATCCTCGAGCATCTCGTCCGCCTCGTTTACCGTGAGAGAAGTCTCCATAGCCGCCTGCGCAGGCGTCAACTCGCCCTTCCTCTGTAGGGCCTCCAGTAGCTCGCGCTCCCTTGCGTTCGCCGCCGGAGGCTCCGATCGGGTATCGACCAGGCCGGCGACACCCCTGGCGAAGACGCCGAAGGCTGGAAAGACTGCCCACCCGAAGATAAAGATAAGCCACCAGAAGTTGGTAAAAGCTATCAGGAGCGCGGCGGCGAGGAGGATCAAACCGCCCGTCACCGCGCCCGTTACGGCCCGGGCCTTCGGACTCATCTTCTCTACATCCAGGCCGAAGAAATCGTCAGAGTCCCACCTGTGGTGGCCTCTGCGGCGTGACTCCGGGTCGCGATCCGGTCTCTTCTCCACAGGTTTACCTCGGGTCTCAATATATCAGCAACCCCCTTGATGGACCACGCGAAGGGCGGGCGCGAAAGTGCTAACCTCATCGCAGTCACAAAGGAGGTCTGGCGGATGGACTTGGGTGAGCGCGTGGACGGTTCGAGAGAAGAGTTACTCGGGGAATTGAACGAGTTCCTCCGGATGCCTTCGATCTCCGCCCGCGAGGACGAAAACGGGGGCTTTCGCAATTGCGCACAGTGGGTAGCGGGAAAACTGGAGGAGGCCGGTGCCGAGGCCAGCATCATGGAGACTGAAGGGCACCCTGTGGTCTACGCGGAGGTCGGTTCTGGCGAGTCGACGCTCCTCTCCTACGGCCACTACGACGTGCAGCCACCCGAACCTCTGGACCTCTGGGAGAGCGACCCGTTCGAGCCGACGATAAGGGACGGAGGCCTCTACGCCCGCGGCGTCGCTGACGATAAGGGGGACGTGCTCGCCCGCATACAGGCGTTGCGCTTACATATAGAGGAGCACGGCCCGCTGCCATTCAAGCTCAAGTTCCTCATCGAAGGCGAGGAAGAGATCGGCAGCCCCAACCTGGCGCCCTTCGTCCGTTCCAACGCTGATCTACTCTCCGCCGACGCCTGCCTCTGGGAGGGCTCCATGAAAAACGAGGCGGGGCGGCCCATGATTTTCTGCGGCACCAAAGGGATGGCCTACGTGGAGCTACGCGCCAGGGGCGCGTCCCACGACCTGCACAGCATGTACGGCGGCATAGCCCCCAACCCTGTCTGGCGCCTCATCCAGGCTCTGAGAACCATCAAGGACGAGAACGGTGAGATCACACTCGACGGCCTCGACGCCCTCGCCGAAGAACCTTCGGAGAAGGACCTCGAAGCCATAGACCGCATCGTCTTCGACGACGACGCACTGCTGGAGTCCTGGGATGTGGAGGCGCTCGACCGGGGGCTTGGTGGCCAGGACGCGCTGCGCGAGATGCTGCTGCGCCCGACTGCGAACATCGCGGGCATACATTCCGGCTACACCGGTCCAGGCTCGAAGACCATCGTACCTTCGGAGGCATTCGTGAAGATGGACTTCAGGCTCGTCGCAGGCCAGAGCCCCGGTCCCGTACTCGAGTTGATACGGTCCCACCTCAGAAAACGCGGGTTCGAGGATATCGAGGTCGTCGACCTGCACGGTGTCGAGCCGGCGAAGACGCCCGTCGACTCACCCGTCGTCCGCACCGCAATACAGACGTGGCAGGATCTGGGCGAAGGCGAGGCTGTCGTGTACCCGACCATCGGGGGGAGCGGGCCGACCTCTCTCATGGTTGCCGAGCTCGGGATGCCGACCATTATGACAGGGAGCGTGGCGAACACGGGGAGCCGGCTCCACTCCCCGAACGAGTGGGTCCGCCTGGACGACTACTTCGAGGCCATAGGCTACTTCGCCCGCTTCTTCGAGAGGTTCGCCCTTTGACCGAGGAGAAAGGCAAGGGCCTCGATGTTCCGGAGCGCGTCCGGAAGCGCCTCGCAGGGGCGGTCGCGGAAAGAGGCGTGCAAGCGCGGGTGATCTCCACTCAGGGCCGCGAGTCGATGCGTCCCCCGCAAGGACACATAATCATAGCCGCCGAAAAGGAACAGGTAGAAGCGGTCCGCGGCCCCGCCCGTATCGTGCGCCGGCTGGAGTTCTACAAGACGTTCTACGGGCCCGTCGTCCGCCTCGCCCTCAGCGTCTACCCGATGGATGGCGAACCGCTCTCCGCCGGCACCGCCCTCAACGTCTCCCAGGTCAGCGGTGACGCGGCCCTCACGGGCCTCGGCCGCCAGAAGACAATCTACATTCATTTCTACTCCACCAGTGATGACGACCTCACCTACGCGTTCTCCAAGGAGATCCCCAACGCCGGGGAGCAACGCGGCGAAACGAAGAAGGTCCTCAAGATGGCCCGCGATGCCTATACAGAGATACCCGAGGAGCGCAGGAGCTTTTCGGCGGCCGTCGGGCTCGCCGAGCGGCAGTTCGAGCTTCCTGTACCTGAACCTGACGAAGAAGGATAGTCTTCGACGGTGAGCCCGCGTATACTGCCACGTATGCAAGCGGGGAGATCTGTCAATGACTTTGTGGCGAAGATAAGCCAGGCACTAGAAGGGGCCGGGCGCAAAGGCATCCACGTGACCGCAGGTGCGGGTTCATGCGATCTGGAGGCCCAGCAGTTCGACCGTCATCTTCCTGAGGAAGAACCGTTCCCGACCGGGCGTCCGCAACACCTCGAGTCTCCGGTGGGATCCAGGAACCTAGGCGGCCACGACGGCACCTCACGGCTTTGCTACTTCCTGGATGGGGTGCAGAGCTCGCGCGAGATCGGGCGCATAGGGATGTCCCCCGTGATCGTATCGACGGTGGCAGCCACGATCGTCAACCGCTGCGGGAGGCGGTTCTCGCGAATGCCACTGGAGAGCCCGCCCTTGGTGGTGCAGGCCGTGATCCTACCCCGCAGCGCCGGCGACGCGAGCGTCGAGGCTTTCTGGGAGTTGCTTCTCGCGGCGGGATTCTCCAAGCTCGACCCTGACGAGGTTCCCTCCTCCCCCCACCTCGTTCTCGACTCAGCGGAGTATATAGCTGAGGCGGATCCATCCGACTATGTGGGTATGAGGGAGAGGGCGCGCGGGAGGGTCAGGTCGCTAAGGGAGCGTCTGGAGGGAGGGCTGCTCAGGCGGTGGGAGGGTGATGACAGGGTTCTCGAGGATTCCGAAGCCTGGATCGCGGTAGACGGGCAGCTCAAAGACATCAGGGAATCGAACAGGCGCGCCATCGGCCTCATAAAGAGCGTGGCCCGTCCCGAGTTCGTGGGGAAGG
>JACCSM010000230.1 GCA_013698525.1 Rubrobacteraceae bacterium | reverse complement strand
CCTGGGAGAACGTCCCCGAGAACAAGAAAGGGCCGGACAAACCCCACCGCAAGGCAACCCCAGGGGGTTGGAAGGAAGACCTCACCCCCGACCAGGCCAGGATAGTAGAGGAGTTGACCGTTCCCATTCTCGACGAGTTCTACCCTGAATGGAGCTCTTCCTACGGGAGGCTGACGAAGCTCGATCTGTAATCAGGGCAAGGGACGAACCCCCTGGCGCTATCGCGTAGGGACGGGCCTTCGACTCTGAATGGAGGGACCATTGCCTACTCTGAAAAAGAAGATGACGCTCAGGCTCGGGCGAAACACGAGCCTGTTCATCGACCTGGAGACGGGTGTGACGGGCCTCAGGGACGCCGCAAGAGATCTCAGATCCCGCCTTGGCAAGGCACCCACGCTGACAAAGGCGGTCGCGCGCCTGCCCAAAGACGCGGCCAGGGTCGGGCTGGCAAGGATGTCGGAAGGTGAGCCAGTGCTTGGAGGACGGGATAGGACGAGGCGGAATCCGGTCCGAGCCCTGGCATCGAACACCCCCGTCTTCTTCGTCACGGGGTTGGGCAAGTCAGGTACCTCCTGGCTGATGAGGATGCTGGACGGTCACCCCGAGATACTCTGCAAGGGCGAGGGACGGTTTTTCGCCGCCGACTGGAGGCGGGCGAACTTCGACCCCGAGGGCACGCAGGCCCTGGCAAGTTCCCTCTACTACGCGCTACTTGGCTCAGAGTACCTCAGGCTGTGGATCGAGCGTTCCGTCTGGGCCAGGGAGGGCGACGCCGCCACGCACCTCGACAACCTGACCCGCCTCGCGACCGAGCACTTCCTCCTGGTGCGACTGCGCGAGACGAACAAGAAGCTGGTCGGCGACAAATCACCCTTGCTCAACGCGGACTTTATCGAGGAGGTCAGCAGGATCTATCCTGAGGCCAAAGTCATCCACATCATAAGGGACGGTAGGGATCAGGCCGTCTCCATGCTGCACCACGTGTGGAACCGCTCCACGGACCAGGGCGGTGTCCAGACGCTGAAACCCGGAGAGTTCGAGAGACGCGATATCTACCGCAAAGACCCCAAAAAGCTCCTGCAGACGGGCGAGGGCATGTTCACCGAGGAGCGGCTGCGTGGGGCGGCCAGGAGTTGGAACGCGAGGGTGGGCAAGACCGCACAGGACGGCCCGGCCCTGCTCGGGCCAAACTACACCGAGGTACGCTATGAGGATCTGCTCGAGCGACCCAACCAGGAGGTCGGCAGGCTGGCAAGATTCCTCGGCGCCGATATCAGCGAGAAGGCCGTTCAGCAGGCAGTGGGCTCGGCGAGCTTCGAGAAGCTCTCCAAGGGGCGCGAGCGGGGCCAGGAGGATACCTCTTCCTTCTATCGCAAAGGCGTTGCGGGTGATTGGAACAACTACTTCACCGAGCGCGACAAGGAGATCTACAAAGAGGAGGCGGGGGAACTCTTGATCCGGCTCGGCTACGAGAGAGACCTGGATTGGTAGGCAAGACCCGCCAGCGAGAGCATAATGCTCGCTGAAACGACGACACGCCGTAACAGGAAGGACCCCTGATGCCAGTCTTCAATAGCCGCACGGTCATCGAGTTAGCGCGGGGCATGAAAGCGTTCTTGAACCTGGAGGCCGGCCTTACCCGCGGCGAGATACCGGCAAGAGATCCGGTCGCATCAGGACCGCCAGATGCCCAGACCGAAGTGCTCGCGCGGGTCCGCGAGCAACTCGAAGCGAGAGAGCAGGAGATCGCCGGGCTAAGGCAGAGGCTGGCGGCTCCAGCTCCGAGAGCCGGCGGGGTCGACCCAGGGAATGTGGTCTGGATCTTCTGCTCCAACCGTAGCGGCAGCACCTGGCTCAGCTCGATGATGGGCGAGGTCGAGGGCCACGAAGTGTGGAACGAGCCGCTGGTAGGGAAGCTCTTCGGCGACCTTTACTACGTCGGGGCCGCGGGCCATCAGAACGTCAAGCACTACATTCTCGGGGACTATCACAAGGGGAGCTGGCTCGATTCCATCCAGGCTTTCGTCCTCAGCGAAGCGGGCGCGCGTTTCCCCGGGGTGGCCGAGAGAGGCTACCTGATCATAAAAGAGCCGAACGGCTCCATAGGTGCGCCGCTGCTCGCCGAGGCGATGCCGGCGAGCCGTGTGATCTTCCTCATACGCGACCCCAGGGACGTCGCCGCGTCTGGCCTGGACGCCGCAAGGAAGGGTAGCTGGCAGTACGAGAACGCGGCGGATCGCGGCTGGAAGAGGGAGGCGCTGGCGGATAACCAGCCTGATGTATGGGTGAGGCGGAGGGCCCAGAATTACGTGCGCCACGCGGGGAAGGCCAAGGAGGCGTACGAGACCCACATGGGTCCCAAGGCCCTGGTCCGCTACGAGGAACTACGCGACGATACTCTCGGTACCATGGAGCGCCTCTACTCGAAGCTGGGGATCGAGGTCGGGGGGGGAAGCCTCGTGCGGGCGGTCGAGAAGCACGCCTGGGAGAACATACCGGAGAACGAGAAGGGACAGGGGAAGTTCTACCGCAAGGCGACGCCGGGAAGCTGGCGGGAAGACCTCACCCCCGATCAGGTAGAGATAGTGGAGCAGGTATCGGCCCCCCTGCTAAAGGAGCTCTATCCAGGCTGAAAACAGCGCCGGCTCCGCCGAATCACGGTCGTCATGCATCTTCGACGCTCACCCAGATCTCCGGACCTCGCCACCCTTGCTCGGAGAACCAGGCGACATTCGGGACGACCATGTCCCACTGGAGGATGTAATCTCCCGGCTCCTGGGGGGAGCGTACCGGCGCGGGCAGTCTGGTCGTTTCACCAGGCCTTAGCGTGTGCGGTAGCCCAGTCCGGCGGCCCTTGTAGTCGTAGAGGTCTCCGTCGGCTGAGAGCCAGTGATAGGCTATTCTCACGTCAGGCGCGCCCATCTCGGGTAAAGGCCACGCTACGGGGCTATCGTTGCGCAGATCGACGTCTACCTTGTACCACCGTCCCGCTTCCATCACCCGCGGGCAATCTACGCAATCCAGGCGCGCCCTGAACAGTCCTGGACCATACTCGCATTCTCGGACGGCAGCCCGGTCGATCTCGGCCAAGTCTACGTCCCTGACCGGCTCGCGCGCAGCCGGCGGTCTGTTTGCACCATAACCGTCCGCAGGCGCGTCATCGGCCGGGATCGGGCGCGTGATCAGGGACGCTTCGTCGGGAAGGGAATAGTGATGGCTGCCGCTCTTCTCGGGCGATATGATCTCGTACTGGCGCACCTTCTCTTTGCGATGCTGCTCGCCGTGATACACGAAGTCGTAGTGATAGATAGAACCCCTGTAGAGAAAGCGTGAGGCCCCCTGAACCTCGTATCCCGTGTGCAGGCGGCCGGGAATCCGCACGATGGAAGGGATGTTGCGGAACAACCTGAGCTTCCAATCGGGCCACCAGAGGCGCTGGGCTATCCATTCTGTTCTATCTTCCCCGATAATCGTGCGCCGTCTCAAGTGGTAGTGGGTCATCTCACGATCGTTCATAAGAGCCGGCAGGATCTCGATCAAACCCACGCTGGGCAGTTCGTCGTCGTCGAGGCGGAGGATCCAATCACCCGTGCACTGCTCGTTGAGCCAGGGGAGGATCCGCTCCACGTAGCCCGGCGACTCTACGCGAAAGACCTTGTCGGCGTGCTCGTGGCAGACTCTCTCGGTTAGGTCATTGCTCGAAGCATCGACGGCCACGACTACTTCGTCGGCGAAGCTCCTCCCGACCCGCAAGAGCTTCTCGATGTACTCGGCCGAATTCTTCGTCGCTACACACAACGAGAGCTTCACCCGCGCCTCCCAACAGCATCGTAAAATCGCAGATAGCGGCGATGCGTGACAGTCTATCAAGATGTGCCAGAGACCTCGACGGCTCCGGCGTCACTAGTACGGACCGGCTTTTTGTGAGAGCATCGTACGTTGAGATAGCAACGTCCCTCGATAGGAGAAACGCCAGGTGCCGATCTTCAAGTACCGCACGGCCTTCGAGATAGCGCGGAACATAAAGGCGTTCTTGGACCTCGAGGTAGGCCTCACCCGCAATGGAGGCCGGGACTCTCGAGCGCCGAAAAGCCGCGATCCAGGGTCAGGGAGATCTCCGCGGCCGGTAGCGGGCGGGGGCGAAGAAGCCAACGGGTCGGGGCCTACCCTGGCCCGAAGCGCCGCGCGCCAGCCCGGCTCTACGGACGAGGTCGTACCCGTGTTCTTCCTTATAGGGCGTTCGAAATCGGGGACATCCTGGTTGATGAGGCTCTTCAACTCCCATCCCGAGATAATCTGCAGGGGGGAGGGCAAGTTCTTCGGCGAGGACACAGCCAACGCGTTGCACGGCGCCCTCGCCCGTTCGAAGGAGCTGAAGAGGTGGCTGGGCCACAATCCCTGGACTCTTCGGGATCAGGACCCGAACCTCGAAGACATCGTGGCCAACACCATAAACTACCTCATGCAAGAGAAGTTAAGGAAGACGAACAAGAAGATCGTTGGGGACAAGAGCCCGTTCACCACCCCTGGCGTCGTAGAGGAGATCGCCGCTATCTGCCCTGACGCGAAGGTCGTGCACATAGTCAGGGACGGCAGGGACGTGGCTGTGTCCTCGGTTCACCACCAGTGGAACAATGCGACCGACCAGGGCGGTCGCCGTAAGCTCTCCCGCGAGAAGGTTGCAAAGCGTGAAGCCTACCGCGAGGACCCAGACACCTTCGGGGCCTCGGGGGAGAGCATCTTCGCCGGCGAACACGTGGCTGAGATAGCAAGGAGCTGGAGTACGTCGGTGAGTAGGGCGATGGCGGATGCGACGCTCCTTGGGGACAACTACTACCAGGTACGCTACGAGGACCTCCTCGCGGAGCCGGTCGGTGAGGCCAGGCGTCTGCTGGAGTTCCTGGATGCGGACTCCGGCGAGGAGGTCGCCCGCGAGTGCGTCG
>JACCSM010000193.1 GCA_013698525.1 Rubrobacteraceae bacterium | reverse complement strand
GGGAGCTACGCGCTGACCCCGGCGGCTGACTTCGTCGCCGAGCTGGCACAGACGCTGGAGGAGATGGGCATCCGTCCCGAGCAGTGCCACGCCGAGGTGGGACAGGGAAACCTCGAGCTCTCCGTGGGGGAGGACGAAGCGTTAGCCGCGGCGGACAAGCGTGTGATGGTGCTCGAGACGGTTCGGGGCGTGACACACCGGATGGGACTACAGACCACGATGGCCCCGAAACCATACCTGGAGGGGGCAGGCAATGGTCACCACCTGCACGTGAGCCTCTACGAAGGCGACACTCCAGTGCTTTTCGACGCCTCAGGAGCATTGAGCGGCCCAGGCTCGGGCTTCGTGGCCGGCATACTCGAACATTTGCCCGCCGTCATGGCGTTTACCGCCCCGAGCCCCAACTCCTACCAGCGGCTCGCCCCAGGCATGTGGGCCTCGGCCTACGCCGCTTACGGCCTGGACAACAGGGAGGCCGCCGTGCGGCTCGCCTCGCCCGTGGCCGGCAGGGAGTCAGCGACCGCCAACGTCGAGCTCAAGCCGGTCGACGTCACCTCAAACCCCTACCTGGCCCTCGCCGCGGTCCTCGCCGCCGGGATGGACGGGATGGATCGCGGTCTTGACCCAGGGGAGCCGACGATGGTCGACCCTGCCACGCTCAGCGAAGAGGAACGTGCCTCCAGGGGCATCCGTCCACTCCCCGCCTCCCCGGACGAGGCCCTGGATGCACTGGAACGAGACGCCGTCCTTATAGAGGCGTTGGGCGAACCACTCGTGCGCACCCACGTGGCCGTCGCCCGGGCGCAAGCCGCCACTGCCAGAGAGCTTCCGCCCGAGGAGGTGGCGGCCACGGCCGCAATGCTCTACTAGATGGGCTACAGGCATCAGCAAATACCTGAAGCCCGCCGACTGAAAGGAGGCGCTGCGTGATAGGTCCACTAGCCGGAGCGGGTGAGATCCTCCCCGGTCCCGGGGACTTCGCCCTGCTGCACGAAAGGTCGATGCCGCAGAAAGACCAGTTGTGCGGCGCGTTCTGGGGAGCGCTGATCCTCTCAGCCTTCGGCCACGCCGCAAGCCAGGAGGAGGTCGCGCTCCGGGCAGGGACGACCCTGGCGGAGGGGCACCCTGCGTCATGGCTGCCACCGGGCGCCTCACCCCGGGCAGATTACGAGGCAACTATCCCAATCTCGCCCGACGTGGCTTCCGCGGGGACGTCAGCGACGGGGGTCGCAGGTACAATCGAGGAGCTCTCCGGGGATGCGCTGGTCGTGGTTCCCGTAGCGGGACCGTGGAGCTCCGACACGGTTGTCTCGCTCGTCGAGATCGCCGCCGCAGAGGTGCCCGAGTGCGTCCTGATCGCCAACCTGCGCACGCGACACTTGTGGGGCTCGCACCCTCCTGCAAGGCTCCTGCTCGACTACTTGCTCGGGCGGTCGGTGGAGACGCCGCCGCCAGACTGGGACTGCGGGCACTTCCTGACGATTGCGGCGTGCGTGGGTGGTCCCGGCGGTGCCCTCGTCGTCCTCCGCGACACCTACCCGCAGCTAGGCTGGGACGGCTATCATCTGCAGCCGGTCGTGGCGGTTGCGGCAGCGCTCGAACGGGACGACGGGCACGAAGGCGGGGTGCTCTGCGCCTGCGAGGTATCCGCGGCCGAGAGCCTTACCGTGCGGCTGGGGGAGGCGGGTTTCGAGTTGCGCCACTGGAACAACGGCTCCCCAGACCGCGACTGGGGGCGGTGAGTATCGTGCGGGGTGAGGAGCTCGTCGCCTTCCTCCACAGCGACATCTCGGGTCTGAACCGGGGTCGGTCCCGGCCGCGGAACTCGACGAGCGGTTCGCGGCGGGCGTAGGGTGGGTGCCGGCGGATCAGGCGCTTACGCCCTTCGGACCCATCGCCGAGCCGAACCCCTTCGGGTCGCTCGGCGACCTCCGTCTCCTCCCCGACAGGGATACCCGCGTGCGCGTCGATCTGTGGGACGATGCCTCAGCCCTTCACTTCTTCCTCTGCGACGCCGTCAACACCGAGCGGCGGGCATCCTCGAACACCTGCCGGCCCTCTGCGCCTTCACCGCCCCGAGCGTCGTCTCTTACCTGCGCCTCGTGCCGCACTTCTGGAGCGCGGGCTTCGGTTGCCTGGGCGAGCGCAACAGGGAGACGGCCATCCGGATCCCGCCTACAGTAGAACTGTCAGGCGGCGACCCCGCGCGGCAGATCAACCTCGAGTTCAGGGCCCCCGACGCGGCAGCGTGCCCTCACCTGGTCCTCGCCGTGCTCGTCCTCGCTGGCCTGCGCGGGCTCCAGGACGAACTCCCCGAGCCGACTCTGGTCGAGGAGGATCCCACCGGGCTAGACGAAGAGGAACGACGGAGGTTGGGTATCAGTGGGCTTTTCCTGGCTCGCTGGACGAAGCCCTCGGAGCCCTCGAGACGGACGAGGTCGTCCGGTCCTGGTTCTCGTCCGACCTCTGGGACTGCTATCTCAGCGTGAAGAGGAACGAGATAGATCTCCTTGAAGGAGTAGAGCCATCGGAAGCCTGTGAGCGGTACCTGCGTGTCTGTTGACCTCCTCAGGAGGCTCCTCCATTCCCTGGAAGAGGACCTTCCGCGAGCCGTCATGCTGCGCGAGCAGCTGCACGCTAGCCCAGAGCCGAGCCACGAGGAGCGCGCTACCTCCGGCCTCGTCGCGGAAGCACTTGGTATCAGGGGCGTGGAGCGCGTTGTCCGCACGGGCCTCCTGGCGCAGGTCGGACCGCCAGGGAAGGCCGTCGCGGTGCGGGCCGAGCTCGACGCCCTGCCCATCCAGGAGGAGACGGGCTCGCCCTTCGCCGCCAAGAACGGTCTCATGCATGCCTGCGGCCACGATGTCCACATGGCCGCCCTCGTGGCCCTCTTCCTGGCCGCTGGGCAGATCGAAGGCTCTCTACCGAAGCCCCTCGCCGCCCTCTTTCAGCCGAGCGAGGAGGCCTATCCTTCGGGGGCTGATCTGGTCGTCAAAGAAGGGGCTCTGGCGGAGGGAACGGGTGCGGTCGTGGCTGCGCACGTGCACCCTGAGGTTCCGTGGGGCTCGGTGAGCGTCGAGGCCGGACCGGTAAACGCCTCCTCAGACAACCTGCGCATAGTCGTCGAGGGGTCCGGCGGCCACGGGGCCTATCCGCATCGCGCACACGACCCCATACTCGCCCTCTCCCACGCAGTTGTCACGCTCCAGTCGCTGATAAGCCGCCGGCTGGGCCCGATGCACGCTGCGGTCTTCAGCGTCGGCTGGGTGCGTGCGGGGTCGGCGGAGAACGTAATACCGGGCGCTGCCGAGGCCGGCGGCACGCTGCGCGCCTTGGATCCCGAGGATCGCGAATCGCTCCGAAAGATGGCCTGCGAGATCGTCGAAAACACGGCGAGGGCGCACGGCTGCGCCGCCAGGGTGGAGGTGACCGAGGGGGAGCCGGCGACGGTCAACGACCCGGCCCTCGCCCAGGCGGCGCGCTCGCTATTACCCGAGGCCGGCTTCGAGCTGGCGCCGGCGATGAGGTCGTGCGGATCCGACGACTTCGGCTTCTACGGCCTAACGTCACCGACGCTCATGCTGTTCGTGGGTCTCGAGGGTGCCCCGGGCACTCCGAACGTACCGCTCCACCACCCGCGGTTCCTGCCGACCAGTGAAGCGGTGTGGGCGGTCGCCCGGGCTCAGGCGTTAGCCTTTGTCGCTGCGTCTGGTGGGGACGTGATGCTGTGAACGGAGGTGGCTCATGGAAGTCATAGATCTTACTCAGGTCCCCGCCGTGGATAACCACTGCCACGGTGTAACGCAGGATCAGGCCTTCGAATACGTTACGGGCTGGAGGCGGGCCTTTACCGAGTCCGCCGACCCCAGCATGCCGCGCGACCACGTCACCACTACGTCCTTCTACCGACGCCTCATCCGCACGCTGGCCGACTTCCTCGGTTGCGAGCCGGAAGAGGAAGCCGTGTTCGCAGCCCGTACCGAGAAGAACGGGCGAGAACTAACACACGAATTGCTGCTCGCCGCGAACGTCGAGGCCCTCCTTCTCGATACGGGCTTTCCGCCGCCCGAAGAAGTGTTTCCTGTACCCGAGCTCGGGCAGATTGGGGACTGCCGTGCGGAGCCGATGCTGCGGCTCGAGGTCCTGATGGAGGATTTGCTGGCCGAGTACGATTCTTTAGAGGAAATGCGGGAGGCACTCGCGGCCGCGCTGGACGACGTTCGAGGCCAGGGCTACGTGGCGCTCAAGAGCATCGCCGCCTACCGGACGGGCCTGGACATTCGGGAGTGGCCGCGGGAGGAGGCCGAAGAGTCCTTCCACGAATACAGGCGGACCGCCGGAGCAGGTTCTGCACGCCTCGTCCACAAGCCGCTCCTCGACACCCTGCTGCACGTCACGTTCGCGCAGGCGTCTCGGCAGGAGATTCCCGTCCAGTTCCACGTCGGCTACGGGGACGCCGACACCGACCTCCTGCTCGGCAACCCGCTCTACCTGCGCCCGGTGCTCCAACGTCCCGACTACCGCGGTATGCCCGTCGTGCTGCTACACGAGTGCTACCCGTACACCCGGCAGGGCGGCTACCTGGCCGCCGTCTACGAGAACGCTTACCTGGACCTCTCCTACGGCATCCCCCTGCTTGGCTACGGCGAGATGCTCTCCTTCACCCGGGCCGCGCTCGGCGTCGCCCCAAGTTCGAAGCTCATGTACAGCTCGGATGGTATAGGAGCGCCCGAACTCCACTGGATGAGCGCCATAGACGGCAGGCGCGTGCTCGGCGAGGCGCTAGGGGAGATGGTGGCGCACGGAGAGCTGGACCTCCCCGAGGCCGAAGCCGCCGGCGAGAGCGTGCTGCGCGGCAACGCGACGCGCCTGTACAGACTCTAGAGCGATTCGCAAAGGTATCGACCCACCGCGAATCACCCATTCGACTACGCGCGAAAACAAAGAGCTGAAATGCTGACCAGCTGACATGCTAATAGTGCGTGACCCGGCGCAAACGGTTATCCTACAGGCCGGATCGTAATCGAGGCCGGAGGGCAAGCATTGTACCGACAGGCGCGGCTGCTTGGTGTGTTGCTTCTTCTGCAGGTCGTCGCGATGGTGGGGATCGGCGTCTGGTTGTTCGCCAGCATCGACTGGGACGCGCTAGTAAATCTTTCCAACAAGCCGGGCCAGATTCGGCTCCAAACCACTGACAAGTCCGTGGTGAAGGATTTCGAACGGGCGATCCTGTTCACGGTCTATTTTTTCGCTCCCGTGGTCCTGTTGCTCCTGGCGGGCCTCGGCTTCGTGCTGCTCAGGCGCCGCGGGTGGATGCTGGCTTCGGTCGCGCAGGCCCTGATCATGCTGTCCTGCCTGTTTTTCTACGGCGACTCGCGTCCGTGGTTCGCCTACCCCATAATCGCCTACTGCATCTTGATGATCCTGCTCCTCAACTCCCGCAGCGTGCGGGCGGTGGTCCACCGCAGACGGCTGACGCCGGCGGAGGCTAGACCGGAGATCGCACATGGCGAATGAGGAGAGCGTGGACGCGAGGACCGCTGAGGCACTGCTGCGCCGCTTCGAGCCCGTGATCCGGTTCACGAAGGGCGAGTGGTTCTACCCGATGGACTGTGAGCCCTACGTGGACGCCTGCAGCCTCTGGGTCCGGCGTCCGGGCGAGGACGCCCTCTGCGTAGTTCCGGCCGGAGAGCTCACCCTAGAGAGGCTAGCCCAGCAGCCGGAGGACACCACCGGCGCCGTGCACTACCTCAAGATCCCCAACCCCAAGGAAGACGAGAATCAAGGTCGCCGGGCGCGCCGGCGGGCGAGGCGCTCGCACACGAACCCCGATTGGCCCAGGGAGACTTTCCGGGCTGGCAGGGGACGCCTCGCGCGCGTCGGCTACATTTCGAGGCTGGCGGACGCGCTCTTCTCGTTGGTGCTCTTGGCCAGGGGCAGGGTTCCCGGCGGAGACGTGGAGGGGGGGCGCGTCCTGTACGGCCGCTTCATGGAGCAGGAGGAACACCTCAGGTACCATGGGCACGTGGTTAGGCAGGACGGTTGGATCGTCTTGCGGTACTGGCTCTTCTACGCGTTCAACGACTGGAGGAGCAACGTCTTTGGCGCCAACGACCACGAGGCCGACTGGGAGAAGATATTCGTGTTCCTCTCGGAATCGGAGTCTGGCGAGGTAAGGCCTGAGTGGGTGGCCTACGCCGCGCACGAGGAGACCGGCGACGACCTCAGGCGCCGGTGGGACGACCCGGAGCTGGGGAAGATCGGCGAGCATCCTGTGGCGTACGTCTGCGCCGGCTCGCACGCGACCCGTTACTCCCGGGGCGAGTACCTGACCGAGCTCGCTTTCCCCCTGCCGCGGGCGTTCGCCGTGGTCAGGAGGGTCGCGCGGCGGTTCTGGTACGTAACGCTGCGCCAGTACGCCGACGTGGACTACGGGGAGAAGCTCTACGAACAGTTCACCATCCCCTTCGTGGATTACGGGCGCGGGGACGGGCTGTCGGTCGGACCAGGACAGGACATGGAGTGGGACCCCCCACGCCTCATGAACCCGTTGCCATCGTGGGTCTCGAGGTATCGGGGACTGTGGGGTCTCTACACCCAGGATCCCTTCGAGGGCGAGGACGCCCCGGCGGGGCCGATGTACAACCGCGACAAGACCATAAGCCGCGAGTGGTTCGACCCCGTGGGCTGGGCAGGACTCGACAAGGTGCCGACCAGGACGGAGCAATTGGGCGTCATCACCGGGCGTCAGGCGGAGATCGAAGAACGCCGGGATCTCCTCCGCTCCGAACTGCTGGAGAAGAGCAGCAGGCTGAAGGCTCTGGGCATGGACGCCGAAGCCACGCGCGACCAGTCCCACCTGAGCAAGCTCCACGAGAACCAGATGCGGCACATCGAAGAGCTATCCAAAGAAGTCGAGACGCTGCGTGCACAACTGTCCGACGACGAAGTCCTCGCCGAATCCTTGAAGGATCATGCCGAACGCTTGAAAGACGGCGAGCGTCCTCCCGCCCGCGCGCACATCGTGCACCCCGCGCGCCCCGTCTCCGAGGCTGAGACCCACGCCGGCAGGGTGGCGCAGCTGTGGGCCTCGATCAGCATCGCGGTCGTGCTCGTGACGCTCATCCTCATCATCGCCTACCAGAGGCAGCACCTGCTCTCCGCGCTCGTCTTCGCCATCGCCATGTTCGCGTTCATCGAGGCCGGTTTCAGGAGGCGACTAACCAGGTTCATAGTCAGCGTCAACGTCGCGTTGGCGATAGTGGGCGCCCTGGTCATCCTCGAACACTACTTCTGGGGGGTCATCATCCTCGCTGTCCTGGCCGTAGGACTCTACATCCTGTGGGAGAACCTGCGCGAGCTCGGACGATAAAACCCGAAACCGGATCTACTGAGATGACATACGGAATCCGCATCATCAGTTCAGCGGTGTAGAACATAGATGAGAGTAACTCCTTTCCTCATTGCTCCCAGCATGATGTCCGTCATTCCCGCGTCCCCGGTCATTCCCGCGAAAGGGGGAATCCACTGCGCCAGGCATGTCTTGCCTCGATCCAGAAGCGCTCTACCGGATTACGTATCAGATAGGGGACTGCCGATCCGTAGAGAGTCATACCGAGACCTTTTATTTTAGGGTAGACTTAGTCCAAGACTTAGTTTACTATGGTCTGAAACCAATACATCAAGGGGTGCGATACGTAATGCGCAAGACGGTAAACATACACGAGGCCAAGACCCATCTCTCGCGGTTGCTCGAACGGGTGAGCGAGGGAGAGGAGGTCGTGATCTCCAAAGCAGGCAGGCCTGTGGCCCGGCTGGTCCCTGTTGGGGAGAGGCCTGAGCGGCGTGAGCCTGGAAGCGCGTCGGGGAGGGTGATTATCGGCGAGGATTTTGACGCTCCGCTGCCTGAGGGGGTTCTGGAAGCCTTCGAACGGTGAAGGCACTGCTCGACACGCACGCCTTTCTGTGGTGGATCTCTGACGACCGCAGGCTGTCCGACCGGGCGCGGGAATTTATTGGCGACGGTCGCAACGAGCTGTTCTTCTCCGCAGCGAGCGGATGGGAGATCTCCATAAAGGCCGGGCTAGGCAGGCTGGAGGTCCCCGGGGACCTCCAGCGATTCATCGCCGACCAGCTCTCCCGCAACGCCATCAAGGTACTGCCCATCTACCTCAGCCACACGCTGCACACCCGCGTTTTGCCTGACCATCATCGAGATCCCTTCGACCGCATCCTCGCCTCACAAGCCATCCTCGAAGAGATGCCCCTGCTCAGCGCCGACCCCAAGATCTCACACTACCCTGTCGAGGTCGTCTGGTAGGATCGACACAGTAGGTATAGAAGACGTAGGTGCGTTCATGCGTCGAGCACCACGTCGGTTAAGGGACTGCCGATGCAGATGAGGCGCAGGCCCTGCTCTAGCTCCGCGTCGCCGATGGCGAAGGCCATGTCCTGGTCGATCTCACCCTCCAGGCACTTCTGGATGCAGGTCGTGCAGGTGCCGCTGCGGCAGTCGTAAGGGAGATGGAGGCCAGCGTCCTCGGCCTCTTCGAGGATGTACTCGTCCTCTGCGACGTCTATGGTGATGCCGCTCTTCTTGAAGGTTACCTTGTGGGTCTTCGCCATCGTTCGCTCCCATTGGCCCATGTTGGCAGGTCGTGTTCTGGCCTGTTCTAGCACATCGGTGGGTCTTACTTGGCGAACGATGCAACGGTCTGTGACTGATCTCGATGGCAATTCTGCTTCTGGTGAGCCTAGCGACTTCTCATACGACCTCGAAGTTGGCCATCATCATCATGTCCTCGTGTTCGAGGTTGTGACAGTGGAAGACATAGCGGCCTCGGTAGCCGTCGAAACGGACGAGCACACGTGCCTCCTCGCCCGAGGTCAGGTCCACGGTGTCCTTCCAGCCGGCGTCCGTTGGCAAGGGTCTCCTGCCGTTGCGGGAGAGCACCTTGAAGTGGACCAGGTGAAGGTGGATCGGGTGCGCAGCGGGGGCTGCCCTCAGGTGCCAGACCTCGGTAGACCCCAACTTCGGGCTGGCGGCCATACGCTCCGGGTCGAACGGCTCGCCATTGATACCCCACATCACCCGGCCCTCGTCACCAACCCGGGTAAATCGGAACTCGCGCGTGCGCCTGGCGCGAGATTCCTCGAGCCCTTCGAACTCCGCCATGTACGCAAGCCGCCTTGGTACGGCGCTTTCGTCTTTCTCTTTGCGGGTGATGCGGAAGCGCATCACGTTTGCAGTCTTGCCCTCGCCCATTCGGTTCTTTAGCGTGACCTCCGTGCCGACATCGTACTTCGAGAAATCTATGACCACGTCGAAGCGCTCCGCTTGCGCGATCCGGATCGTGCGGTGGTGGATCGGAGCGCCGAGCAGACCCCCGTCGCTTCCGACCTGGACGAACGAGGTATTGTTTTCCGGCTCCAGGGCGAGCTCGTAGCGGCGGGCGTTGGAGGCGTTGAGGATGCGGAAGCGGTACTTCGTGTTCGAGACCTCCATCACCGGCCACGGAGATCCGTTGACCAGGATGGTGTCTCCGAGGACGCCGTCCATGTAATCGTCCTCGACGCCAGGCTCACCCATCAGCGAGGGATCCAGGGAAGGGTAGAGGAACGAGCCGTCCTCATCAAAAGAGCGGTCGCAGATCATGAGCGGAACGTCTTTCTCGCCCTTCGGGAGGGGCAGGGCGTCCTCTTCGTCGTCGCGGATGATGTGAAACCCGGCGAGTCCCCGCCAGCCCTGGGGTCCCGTGAAGTCCATGCGGTGGTCATGGTACCAGAGCGTGGCGCTGCGTTGCTCGTTCGGATAGGTGTAGTCCTTGAAGAGATGGGCGTGCTGGCCCGCTGGATCATGATGCCCCGAGTCGTGGCTCGCGTGCCCGGAAGCGCCGTGCTCGCTCCCTTTGGGTAGGATCAGGTCCGTGGGGTAGCCGTCGCTCCCTGGCGGCGTCCTGCCGCCGTGCAGGTGGACAGAGACGGGCACCGGTAACTCGTTCCACTGCCGGATTACGGTCCGCCTCCCGCTCCTGGCCTCCACGGTAGGGCCGGGGAAGATCCCACCGTAGCCCCAGACCTCCGTCTCGAGACCAGGCAGGATCTCCGCCTTGCCGACCTTTTGAACCAGCTCGTAATAGTCGGTGTTCGCGTCGGAGCGTGCGGGCTCCAGCACCGGGGGCATCGGCAACGGCACCATAAACGGCTCGGGCAGCTTCGCCTTGCTCTGCAACAGCGTCCCCGTCGAGCCCTCGCTAGATCCGGAACAAGCGGACGCGCCGAAAGGGAGGGCGAGCGTCACCGCGCCCGCGAGCCCCAGCCGCAAGAACTCCCCACGCGAGATATTCACGAATGGATCACCCCTTCCCCTGCCCGTACACGGCGGCCCAAGCCCGCCTGGCGATGAAGAGGCTCATCCAGAAGATCACTAGCGCGTTCACCGGGTGCAAAGCCGCGGTCGGCACGGCCGCGTTGGCGAACGCGTACTGCGCGCCGACCAGGACCACCAGACCGAAGGGCAGCAGCCTCAACGCCCACGGCAAACGTCCGACGAAAGCCATGGGTATCATCAGCAGAGGCGGCAGCTCCAGGAAGTGTGCGAAGGTCAGGTGCCAGGCCCAGTCCGCCCCGAACGCTCCCATGCCGGCGAAGAACACCTGGACCAGGACGCAGGCGACGAAGACCGAGGAGAGCAGAGCGTAGCCGATTCGGGCCAGACGAACAGGGACGGATCGCCTGGTCATCGTCGTCCCTCGTTTCGGTGGCGTAACGGTTGCCTCGACTCGCGATGGATTTCTCGGCGTCTCTACAACACGGGCCATTGCGGGGGCCTCCTTGCCGGTTGCTTACGTCTCACCTTGAAGGTAAGGCTGAACCGGTCGCAAGCGCATCGGCCGAAAAGCAGATCTGGGTGGTTCATCGGGGTTCATTCGTGGCCTGTTGGCGGGATGGGGAGGGCTATTCGCGAGCTGGACCGGAGAGTTCCAGCGTGGTGGCGGGAGCACTTACAGGCTCGAGGAGATTCCTACCGAATCAGCCCGAGCTCGCGCGCCCTGGTGAGGGCCTCGGTGCGGTTCCTTGCGCCGAGTTTGCGGTAGATGTTGCCTGTGTGGCTCTTGACGGTGCCCACGGAGACGAAGAGATCTCCGGCTACCTCTGAGTTGGTCTTGCCCGAGGCGAGGAGGCTCAGCACCTCGATCTCACGTTCGCTCAACGGGTCTTCGAGATGGTCATGCGCAGCGGCCCGGCCCGGTGCTTCGCCATTCTCTGCGCCTGAGGGAGACGTGGAGTCCTCTCCCGGCAGCCCTTGCCTGTCGCGCCCGTTCAGGGCGTAGGCTACGGTGCCTTCCTCCGTTCGCAGTTCAAGGTGTCCTTTGCGGGCCAGCGTATGGAGCATCTTCGACGCTTCATCAACGGTGAGCGAGGTCCGCATCGCGGCTGTGGCGGGGGTGAGCTTGTCGTGCTCCTCCAGGGCGCCGAGGAGCTCTTTCTCCTTCTCCCTCGTATCAGGGATGGAACGACGGGACTCTTCGTGCGCCGCTATGGCGCGGTTGATCTGCCTCAAGAGGAGTACGGGAGCCGCCACCCCGATGCCAAGGACGGCCACCCAGACTATGCCTACATCGGCCAGTCCCCTGTCGATCACGAACACTACCGACACCAACAGGATGAAACTGCACCACACCCCAACGCCGAGCGCTGCCAGAACCCGTGTCAACACAGCCCAGGCGCCTCCCTGAGGTTGCTCTCGTCGGTCCCTCCGCGAGCCTCGTTGCATCGATGCTCCACCAAGGACCTCTCCGTCCTGCCTCTGGCCGCGGAGCGCTACGCCGGCGGCACTCTAAAGAGTATACGCGCAGAGACAATTCAGAGATTCAAGATCCACGAAGAACCTCGCTCACTGATCTCTGGAACCGGCGTCTCGGTTATCAGGCTACAGGTTGCCTGACGGCTGATGCCTGCAGCCTGATGCCTACCTCTGCTCGAAATCCTCTCCAGGAGCGCCGCAGACAGGGCATTCCTCAGGAGGCTGAACGCCCTGCAACTCCTCGCCGCAGGTGGTGCAGACCATCGTTACGGTCATGGGCGGATGCGGGGCCTCACCATTCTCTGCTTCTATTCTCTCTCCCGTGTCCCTGGCGAGGTCGGCGATGGAGACCTTGCCCGTTATGACCTCCTCCATCGTGGTGCGCGCTCCCGTGAGCGAGTCCTCGACGAGGGCGAGGTCTATGTGCGTCGTGCTGCGTTCGCGGGCGAGCTTCTCTGTCATGTTACGCGAGATGTTCCGCATAAAGCCCTTGGGTGCCCGCTCCAGGCGCTGTATGGCGTCGTCGGTCCAGGTGAACTCTTTCGAGCCGCCCTCGGGGACGTTGGCGCCGGCCTTCTGGAAAGCGCTGTGGTCGATGGGGCACG
>JACCSM010000183.1 GCA_013698525.1 Rubrobacteraceae bacterium | reverse complement strand
GCTGCAGGGATGTCGTCGAAGCCGACCACAGAAACGTCTTCGGGTACGGAAAGCCCCCGTTCTGTTGCCCAAGCGATGACGCCCAGCGCGAGTTGGTCGCTCGAAGCGAGGATGGCTGTCGGCCTGTGCTCTGGGGAGAGCAATGCCTCTGCCGCCCTCTGCCCGAATTCCTTGGAGCTTCCCGGACACTCGTAGACGGGCACCTTCGACCAGAGCAGACCGGCGTCCTCCAACGCAGCCCTGTAGCCCTGCAGCCTCAGACCGCTCACGCGAAATGCCGCTCGTTCTTGGCGTACTGGGTTCGCTATCCCGCCCCGGCCGTCCGGTGAGAGTGCGAACGACACGATGGCAAACATCTCGTGTCCCAGATGAACAAGGTGCTCGGCCGCCGTTCGGGCTGCTGCCTCGTCGTCGACGCCCACGAAGGGCACTCCCTCCTTACAGGGCTGGTCCACCACCACGGCGGGTAATCGCCTTTCCAAAGCTGCTGCTAACAACGGTTCCTCATCGCTCATCGAGTAGATCACGAACCCGTCCACCGCGGCCCGTGCCGCCGCACGGGGGTCGCGCTCTCCGGATGCTCCGCCCCCAGCTGCCGGCACTAGCAGAAGTCCCAGATCGGCTTCCTCGGTGACCGAGCTCAGGCCGCCCAGAAAAGAAACCGCGGCCGGATCGTCGAAGGCGTAAGAAAGCGGGTTCGAATACAATACCCCCACCACGTCCGTCCTCTGGCGCCTCAACGAACGCCCCACGGGATCCGGACCGTGGTAGCCGAGCTTCCCGGCCGTCTCGAAGATCCGCTCCCTCAGAGCCTCCGAGAGCCGATCCGGGTGGTTGTAAGCGTTGGAGACCGTCATCGCGGAGACACCAAGCTCCTCGGCGATCCTCGTGAGGGTCACGCGGTTTCCGCCAGAACCCCCCGAAGACGCGCCTGCTTGTAGCTTCTTGCGGCCCACGACCTCAATGCTACACTACTTTAACGTTAAATATATCGTTAAAGTCGGCTGGTGGAGGGGCATCGTGGACGCAAGAAGGGGCACTCGGGTCGAGCGCAAGAGAGCGGCGCTGGTGCTCTTGTGCGTGGCGCAGTTCGTGGACGTTCTGGACGTGAACGCGGTAATAGTCGGCCTGCACTCGATCGGGCAGGATCTCGGGTTCTCGCAGGCGGGTCTGCAGTGGGTGGTTTCGGCCTACGTGCTGTTCTTCGCGGGCTTCTTGCTTCTGGCCGGGAGGGTGGCTGACCTGTGGGGCAGGAGGAAGACCTTCGTCGCGGGGCTGGCCTTGTTCACGGCGGCTTCGCTTTGTTGTGGGCTCTCGGTCTCCCCGGAGATGCTGGTGGTCTCGCGCGCCATCCAGGGGCTCGGGGCGGCGACCACCGCCCCGGCAGCGCTCTCGATCATCACCACCATCTTCGCCGAGGGACCGGAGCGCGACCGCGCCGTGGCCGCCTGGACGGCGGTGGCCGCGGGAGGCGGGGCAGCGGGCCTGCTCCTGGGTGGCCTCATCACCGACGTGTTGGGCTGGGAGTGGATCTTCTTCGTCAATGTCCCTGTAGGCGCGGCGGGGATCGCGCTCTCTTACGTGCTTCTTCCCGAGAGCCAGGACTCTTCGGCCCACCGCGGGTTGGACCTCCTGGGAGCCGGAACGGTCACCGGGGGACTGGTCCTCTTGGTCCTGGGGCTCACGCGGATCGGAGAGGCGGGTTTTGGCTCGCGGCCCACACTGGCGACACTCGGCTTCGCCGCCGCATTGTTCGGGGCCTTCGTGCTCGTGGAGCGGCGCGTCACCGATCCCCTGGTCCCCTTGGGACTCTTTCGCCTGCGCGGGTTGGTGGGGGCGGCCCTGGTCGCCTTCGCGCTCACCGCCACCACCGTCCCGGTTAGCGTGCTGGTCACCCTCTACCTGCAGAACACTCTGGGCTACTCCGCGTCCTTCGCGGGCCTAGCGGGGTTGCCATTCAGCCTCTGCGTGATCGCCGGTTCCGTGCTAGGAGGTCGGATCGCAGGCCGCGCAGGCGGCAGAGCAACGATGTCCCTGGGGCTCGCGGTAGTGGCGGCAGCGGCGCTCGTCACAGCTGGCATCACGGCCGAGGGCGGCGTAGCCTACGCGCTCGCGGGCGCCGCCATGTCCGGGTTGGGTCTTGGCTGCGCTTCGGTCGCTTCCACCGCCCGCGGAACGTCGGCGGTGGAGGAAGAGAAGCGCGGTCTGGCCTCGGGTTTCATGAATACTTCCGCGCAGGTGGGAACGGCGCTTGGGCTGGCCTCCCTTCTCACCCTCGCGGCAATTCGCACCGAGGCATTGTCAGGTGGTTCAGAGCCCGGAGCCGAGGCGCTGGTGGCAGGTTACAGGTTCGCGTTCTTTCTCGCCGCGGGCGTCGCATCGCTCGGCGTGGTGGCCGCGCTGTGGCTCCTTCGCGCAGCCAAAGCGTCACGCAGGCGGTAGTTCTCTTCTACCGTCCCTAGCATGCGACGCAGATGCTACCCTACTGAGATCACCGATGCCGAATGGGGTCACCGCGCCCCACTACCAACCGTCCCCCGAACCGCGTGGCCGACCACGAAAGCATTCCGTCAAGGAGGTTCTCGACCCCATCTTCTACGTCCTCAGAGGAGGCTGCGCCTGGAACTCATCTGGGCGGATAGTGCTTACGCAGGAGAGAAGCTCCGGAGTTGGTCGAACGCACCGACTGGCAACTGGAGGTAGTGCCACGTAGCAGCGACAGCTCTAGTTTCGAGGTTATTCCAAGGTCACACAACCTCTGAGGCCCGGTAACGGTCGGGGCATGATCCAACCCCAGCAGGAAGAGTCTGGCAATTAGTACTATATGTAGTACTCTTCCATCAGCCTGACCCTGCATAGCCCTTTGAGACTGTGCTAGGATCACCTTCCTACTCTCGGAGGGCGGGAACCTACGAAACATACGCTGCGACA
The DNA here is from genome assembly GCA_013698525.1 of Rubrobacteraceae bacterium. Lineage (GTDB taxonomy): Bacteria > Actinomycetota > Rubrobacteria > Rubrobacterales > Rubrobacteraceae > Rubrobacter_D. The sequence goes on along the minus strand of JACCSM010000183.1, from coordinate 8,162 downwards.
ACCGCAGATAGCCGACGCCGCGATCGGCGGCAAGGGACCGTACAGACGTGCTCTTGCAACGCCAGGCACATCTGAGGTGCGGCTGCCTTACAGGCCGGGCCTCGACGGCCTGCGCGCGCTCGCCGTCATCGCCGTACTCCTTTACCACGCCGACCTGTCCTGGATCCCTGGCGGCTTCCTCGGGGTCGAGGTCTTCTTTGTCATCAGCGGCTACTTGATCACCGCTCTGTTGCTCGCGGAGTGGCGCCAGAGGGGCCGCATCGACCTGACGACCTTCTGGCTGCGGCGCGCGAGGAGGCTTCTCCCCGCGCTCTACGTGTTGCTCGTGGTTAGCCTGGCCTTCGCCGTGGTCTTCCTGCCCGGAGAGGTCGCAGGGCTGCGCGGCGACGTGCTGGCTGCTTTCGGTTACGTGACCAACTGGTACCTGATCTTCGGCCAGGAGTCTTACTTCGAGGCCGTCGGGCGTCCTTCGCTGCTACAGCATCTGTGGTCGCTCGCCGTCGAAGAGCAGTTCTATCTGATCTGGCCGCCGATTCTCACCCTCGGGCTTTATTTCGGGGCGACGCGCCTGCGGCGACGGCGCGTCTTGACCGTCACGCTCTTCGGCGCTGTGGCATCGGCGGTGGCTATGGCGCTCATTTACGCGCCTGGTGTGGATCCTTCCAGAATCTACTATGGAACGGACACGCGTGCTACGGGGTTGCTCTGCGGGGCCGCGCTCGCCTTTCTGTGGTCACCGGGCGAGAATTACAGTCCTTCGGAGACCCGCCATCACAGGCACAGGCTTTCCAGTCGGGGACGGCTCAGACGCCGCTGGGGGTGGACTGCCCCACTCCTGCTCGACGTTGTCGGCTTCGCCGCGCTGGGGGCCCTGGTCTGGTTCTTCCTCAACCTCGGTGAGTTTGAGCCCTTCCTCTACAATGGCGGCTTCGCGCTCGTCGCGCTTGCGACGACTGCAACGATCATGGTCGTCGTCAACCCTTATACGCTTATAGGCGCGCGTCTGCTCGGCTCGGCCCCGCTGCGCTGGGTCGGAGTACGCTCCTACGGCATCTACCTCTGGCACTGGCCGGTGTTCATGGTGACCCGCCCTGACCTCGACGTGCCGATCGACGGGTTGCCCCTGCTCGCCCTGCGCCTGACCCTGACGGTCGTCCTGGCGCACCTCTCCTACCGTTATGTCGAGACACCGATACGCCGCGGGGCCCTTGGAAGGGCCTGGAGAACGCTCCACGAGGCGCAGGGACCGCTGCGCCGCCGGCTCCGCCTCCAGTGGGCCGGGGCCCTCGTGCCCATACTGGCCTCCTGCGCGCTGCTCGGCATAGCCGTAGCCCAGGCTAAACCGCCTGAGAAGCCCTCCTATCTTGCCTCCATGAAGTCCGTACATACCGTGGAGCAAACGCACGACAGGTCCTCCACGACCGGGATAAACAGTCTCCGGAAGGCCAAGCCATCCCTCGAACAAGAAGACCACGAGAAGGCGCCGGTCAAGAGCGCCAGGGACAGAGGAAAGGCGCGCGACGCGAGGATGGCCGACGAGAGCGCCGGCACCTCCGACGCTAAAGTGAGCGGGGGGGCGAAGCCAGAGAACACAGCGAAGAGCACCTCGAACAGCGGCCGAACCGGCCCTTCCGAATTTTCCGGATCCGTGAACGTCATCGGCGACTCGGTTATGCTCGGCGCTGTCGGAAGACTGCAGAAGGATATAAAGGGGCTTACGGTCGTTGACGCGGAGGTTGGTCTACAGGTCTATGCCGCCACCGACATCCTGAAGTACCGTCGCGCCTCGGGGCAGCTGGGGGACGTGGTAGTCGTCCACCTTGGTAACAATGGCACCTTCACCAAGGGGGAGTTTGATCAGATCATGCGTACACTCTCTGGCGTCGACAGGGTCGCATTCGTCAACGTGACAGTGCCACGACCCTGGGAGGAGCCGAACAACGAGGTGATCGCAGAAGGGGTGAAAAGATACCCCAACACCGTGCTTGTCGACTGGCACTCGGCGAGCGCGGACCGGCCTGACCTCTTCTACAACGACGGCTACCATCTGCGCCCCAAAGGCCAGCGGACCTACACCGACCTGATCTCGTCGCACCTCCCCGAAATGTAGACCCTGCTAAAGGTCTTCCCGCTCCCCGAGACGCCACTCCAGGTCGGCGACGCGTGCCTCCAACTCGGCGATTCGCCGGTTCTTGGCCAGGCATTTCTCCCGCCAGCGGTCCCTTATCCGTTTCTCGAACTCGACCGAACTCTTCAAGACCTGCCGGTACTCGGCCTCGACCCTGGCACGCTCTTGCTCTATCTTCCGCTCCACGTCCCCCATACGCCGCCAGTGTAACCGCCCGCCCACGAAAAACCGGACCCCGGTCCATCTCCGACGTGTGCTGACGCCTCATATAGGGCATGATCCGTCGGGTAGCCGCCAACTCCGGTTCAGTGGAAGCCTCGATGTCGGCCCATAAAGACAAACTTCCTGACAAGTCCCCAGAACGCCACTCACCGCAACACGGGCATCCGGATACGCCAGGACCTTCAACCTGAGCATCTTGTGGATCCGGTGGCGGAGTTCCTGGCCGACCGGGGCCGGAGAACCGGGGCCGCCAAATCCTGAGGTATCTACCGGTGCGAAGGAAACGGCAAGTTCCGGAACACTCGCCCACTGCCCTAACGCCTTGCCGCGCGTCGAACGAATTGGACTGGGGCTTCGCCTTGACGGAATCTCGGAAGTCCTCTGAGGTTGCGCCCCGTCCCAAAGCTGCTACTGTTGCGTTCGTAACATAGGGGAACGGCCAACCATCGTGGAGGCCTAGAATCAGTGTCTCTTGATGAGTTCTAAAGAAAACGAGCAGCACAAGCTCCACCTAGACTAAGGGAGAGAGTCGAATGAATCGACTATACATCTTGCTCACGGTGATGGTAGTGATCGTCGGAGCGTTCTTCACCGGGCAGGAAGCCATGGCGAAGGTCCTAACCGGCACCGGCGGCAACGATACGCTCGTCGGGACCAACAGGGGCGACCGCCTCGTCGCTCGCGGCGGGGACGATAAGATCGAAGGCGGCGGCGGCAACGACGAAATCTTCCCTGGTGAAGGCGACGACGAGGTGTACGCTGGCGCCGGCGACGACCTTATCTACGCGCGCGACACCGACGGCGTGGATTACATAGATTGCGGGGACGGCTTCGACCGGGTCGAGACCATACACCGCGACGACAAGACTAAGAGAAACTGCGAGAGAGCCCCCGGCCCTCGCGCAGATACGACAACGGGTACGACGGATACCACTGGAACGAGCACCACCACGGGCACGAGCACCACGGGCACTACGGGAACTACCGGCACCACCACAGGAACGAGCACCACGGGAACGACGGGCACCACCAGAGGTACGACAACAGGTACGACGGATACCACAGGAACGAGCACCACGGGTACCACAGATACCACCCCAGGTACGAGAACGGGTACGACGGATACCACTGGCACCACTACTGGCACCACTGCCGCCACCACGGGTGCGCCAACAGGAACGACCACCGGGGCGAGCACTACTGGAGCAGCGACCACCGACGATAGCACCTCAGCCAGGGACGACGTGATTCGCGACACGATCCCCGAGGGCAGAGAACTACCAAACACCGGTGGCCTCTCCTTCCTAGTGCCGGCGGTCGCTCTGGTGGCGTTGCTAATCAGCGGGGCGGCGATAGGAAGGCTGTTGTTCGTGCTGAGGCGGTAGCACTCCCCACTGGAGAGAAGGGAAGCTTATTTCTGCGAGAAGTTCACACGATTCCCATCGACTCTCTCAGCCTATTCTCAGACTCGCCCGCCATACTGTGCCTTTTCGGGGCTCGGCGGTTGTCCCAACAGATCTCATTTTCTTTCGCCGAGCCCCGAAGAGATGCCTACCCGTATATACGCGAGTATTCCTCGAGTGGACTGTTTCGGATACCGAAGCAGCCTTACTCACTGAAGCTCATAGAAGCGAACTTCGGTGAATGTCGCTACAAGCTTGCAACGTCAAGCAACAGCAATAACACGCATATTGGGGGATGCGTCTAGCGTCAACGCTTGCTACGCTGTGGTGGCTGCGGTGGCGTTGTGCAACGTGGCGGGGCTGATCAGCCCGCCCTTTAGCGAAAAGGAGGAGAAGGTGCCCAAGACCAATCATTGGGGGGCGGTGTCGGCAGCGGCGGGGACGTTAGTGGCACTGGGGTTGCTTCTCACAATAATGCTGGTGGTACTCGAGGCGCGGCCTGCGGAGGCGACTTTTCCTGGTAAATCCGGCAAGTTAGCCTATTCGGGTGACGAAGGACCCAACGCTGACTACGAGATCTACACCATCAAATCCGGCGGTGGGAGTAAGTTCAACGTCACCGACGACGCTAGGGGCAACTACGCGCCTTGCTACTCGCCGAGTGGCAAGCAGATAGTCTACACGGCCTACGACGGAAACGACGAGGAGATCTACAAGATCAACGTTGGCGGTGGAGGTAGGGTCCAACTCACCGATAACTCTACGGACGACTATTGGCCTTGCTACTCACCAAGTGGCAAGAAGATAGCCTTCTCGGGCTACGACGGAAATGACTCAGAGATCTACACCATAAACTCTGGTGGTGGAGGTAGGGTCCAACTCACCGATAACTCTACGAGCGACTCCAATCCCGACTACTCGCCAAGTGGCAAGAAGATAGCCTTCTCGGGCTACGACGGAAACGACCGCGAGATCTACACGATAAATGCCGGCGGTGGGAGTAAGTTCAACGTCACCGACAACGGTAATGCCGACTACAGTCCTTCCTACTCACCCAGCGGTAAGAAGATCGCCTACGAGGGCGAGGAAGGACCCAACGCTGACTACGAGATCTACACGATAAACGTCGGTGGTGGGAGTAAGTTCAATGTCACCGACAACGGTAATGACGACTACGAACCTTTCTGGGGGAGCAGTTAGTAGAGAGGCTCATCCCTCTTGGACTTGTTCGGAGGAGGAATGCCGCCGCAGCGTTAGATAGAAACGGAACAGAGCCCGGAGCTAGAAGCGTTCTTCTAGCTCCGGGCTCTGTGATTTTGCTCCGTTGTCAGCTACTCTTCACTGAGGTGAGGCTTCGCGGCCCAGAGCTAGCAATTCTGGCACCGTCGCGGTACGAAAGTCTTTAGGGGCTCTCGCCGCTAATCTCGGAGAGCTTCGTCGAAGGACTGATAATGTCGGGGTCGGTGACGACGTCGAGCAAGGTGACGGTGTCCGAGGCTAGTGCGGCCTCCAGCGCGGGCGCCAGTTTGTCTGGGTCGCGCACGGTGTGGCCTTCGGCGCCGAGACTCCTGGCGTAACCGGCGAGGTCGACTTCCCCTATCTCAATGCCGGCCGTGCGGCCGTGCGCCCGCTTTTGGTGCATCGCTATGGTTCCGTGCATCCTGTTGCGGAAGACGACTACGATGATGGCGGCGCCGTACCTGACCGCCGTCTCGACCTCGTGGCCCGTCATCAGGAACCCACCGTCCCCGCAGCAGGCTACGACGGTCCGGTCGGGGGCAACGAGCTTCGCCGCTACCGCGGCAGGAACGCCGTAACCCATCGCGCCGTTCGTGGAGGCAAGTTGCGTGCCGGCGTGGTTGTAACGCCAGTAACGGTGAATGAATATCGAGAAGTTCCCTGCGTCGTTGGCCAATAGCGCGTCCTCGGGTAGAGCTTCACGCATGACGCCGACGACCCGCGCAGGGTCGATGCCTTCTCTGGCGCGATCCGGGGGTATCACGCTGGAGTCGAGGTAGGTCCTGTGGCCTTCGGCCCAGTCCCGCGCTGGGGGTGGTGACGGCGCCTGTCCGGCCAACGCCGCGAGAGCCTTAGCCGCGTCCGAGACCATTCCGATCTCGGATGGGACCACCGCTCCCACTTCCCCTGGGTCTATGTCTATTTGGATCACGGCCTGGTCCCCGCGTGGGAAGGAGTAGCTCTGGGTCGTCACCTCGCTCAGGCGACAGCCGACCACCAGGATGAGATCCGCCGTCTCCAACGTCTTCAGGGTCTCCGGCGGCGTACCGAGCGTGAGGTGCCCGAGGTAGTTCGGATGCTCGTTCGGGAACACGTCCTGCCTGCGGAATGCCGCGTAGACGCCGATGCTCCACGCTTCTGCAAAGGAGATCAAAGCTTCCCGCGCGCTTTGCGCCCCGCCGCCTGCGATCACGACTGGACGGCGCGCGGCGGCGAGCCGACCGGCGACGGCCCGGACATCCTCGGGTGCAGGGGCACAACGAGGCGGGGGCGGCACGTAGGCCTCAGTGTCATCCTGGACCACCTCGCCGAGCACGTCGGCCGGTAGGGCGAGCATGACGGGGCCCGGACGGCCTGAAGTGGCGATCCTCAATCCTCTAGCGACGTATTCGGTGAGGCGGTCGGCGCGGTGGACCGTTGCGACCCACTTCGTGATCGGGGCGTAGAAGGCGTCGAGATCCACCTCCTGAAAAGCCTCTCTCCCGAGAAAATCTGTCTCTACCTGCCCGAGCAAGACGAGCATCGGCGTCGAGTCCTGCCTCGCCGTGTGCACCCCGATGGAGAGGTTGGATGCGCCCACGCCCCTCGTGGCCATCGCCACTGCCGGTCTCCCCGTCAGTTTGCCGTCCGCCTCGGCCATAAAGGCGGCGCCAGACTCGTGGCGCGTCGAGATCAGGGAGAGTTCGGGGTGCTCCTCGGCGGCATCCAAAATCTCCAGAAAGCTCTCGCCTGGCACGGTGTACAGTCGCCTTACACCGGCCCGCGCCAGGACCTCGGTCGCGACATACCCAGCTTTGTTCTTGGTGCTATCCGCCATCCGTCCTCCGAAAGATCCTGGTCCTCTAGACCACCTCCCTGACAACCCGTAATCCTACACGCTCGCTCCCCGGGGAGGTCGCGGAAGGACTCGTCAGGACATATAGTGTGTAGGACGAGGAATGAAGGGGGAACTTTGGCCCGCGCGGATGCGGTGGTTGTGGGAGGCGGTGTGATCGGGCTGACGGCGGCCATCTGTCTGCGGGAGGCCGGCGTGGAGGCCGGGATCGTGGCTGCCAGGTTGCCACACGCCACTACGTCGAGCGTTGCGGCCGCGATCTGGTACCCGTACAAAGCCTACCCCGAAGACAGCGTGCTCTCCTGGGGCGGCAGGACTTTCAAGGTCTTCGAGGAACTGTCCGATACTCCCGAGAGCGGCGTCCTCATGCGCGAGGGTGTGGAGATATGGCGCGAACGGGTCCCCGACCCGTGGTGGGCCGGCGCCGTGCATCACGTCCGCAGGTGCGGCGATGACGAACTACCGCCAGGCTACATCGACGGCCACGCTTTCGCAGCGCCCGTGGTCGAGATGCCCGTCTACCTTACGTACCTGATGGACCGCTTCGCCGCCGCCGGGGGAAACGTGCAACAACGTACCCTCTCCTCGCTAGACGAAGTAGATGCGCGCGTGGTCGTCAACTGCGTCGGGCTCGGAGCCAGGGATCTGGTAGACGACACTTCTATGGCACCGATCCGGGGCCAGGTCGTGCGTGTACGCAACCCTGGCCTGAAGCGTTTCATGCTTGACGAAGAGAATCCTGAGGGCGTCACGTACATCATTCCTCGCTCGGATGACTGCATCCTCGGCGGAACGGCCGAGGAGGGCGAATGGGACCTGGAACCGGATCCGGAGACCGCGGCCGGCATCGTGCGCCGTTGCACGCGGCTGGAGCCGCGCCTGGCAGGCGTCGAGGTACTCGAGCACAGGGTAGGACTCAGGCCGGGCCGGGCCGAGATACGCCTGGAACGAGAGGACGGCCAGGGCGGGGTCCCCCGAATCCACAACTACGGCCACGGGGGATCAGGCATCACCCTCTCCTGGGGCTGCGCCGAAGAGACGCTTCGCATCGTACAGGAGGTGCGCAGCGCTTAGATAAGCATTTCAGCACGCGCCCTATCGGGCGCTTTCAGCATTTCAGCTGGTCAGCTTTCGCATGCCCAAGCCCTGGCTGACTGGCTGACAAGCCGCCCCGCAGGGCGGCGTGCTGACTTGCTGAAATGCTATTTCACGGCTTGCGCAGGCGTTCGCGCCACCCCGGGCGACGGGGCTCCACAAGCTCGGCTTCGAGTCCGGATTCGGCCTCCGTTTTGAGCGGCCTCAGCTTCTTGCTCACGCGCCTCTCCATACTGCGTCT
>JACCSM010000181.1 GCA_013698525.1 Rubrobacteraceae bacterium | reverse complement strand
GGCCCGGCCGGAGAGCACACCGAGGGAGACGTGGACTACGCGCAGACCCCTCCCGCAGGGGGCGAGCACAACCCCGTCTGGCAGAATTGCGGCTACTACGACAAGCCCGTCCGCGACGAGAATGCCGTGCACTCCCAGGAGCACGGGGCGGTCTGGATCACCTACTCCCCCGACCTTCCGCAGGACCAGGTAAACGAGCTGCGGGGCATCGCAGAGAGCCAGTCCTACACCCTGGTCAGCCCCTATCCCGACCTGCCTAGCAACACCCCCGTGGTAGCCTCGGCCTGGGGCAAGCAAGTGGGCCTCAGCGGAGCGGACGACCCCGACCTGGAGAGCTTTATCCAGGCCTATCAGCAAGGTCCCCAGACCCCTGAACCAGGCGCCGTCTGTACCGGCGGCACGAGCGCGACGCTGTAGCAACGATAGTGCTCTTGCCCTCCGACAGCGGTGTGCAAAGAGGGTGAGCCTTACGCACGACGAGCGATCAGCCCGTCAGCCCACAGCAGACAAAGAGCTGACCGGCTGACCAGCGTGGGTTGAGGAAGGGTTGACCCTTCCTCAACCCACTGCCTAAGCGGCCGCGCCGATCGCGCGACCGTGCTCGCCGCCGGCTAGCATGCGCTCGGCCTCGCGCTGCACCTGCCTGACGCGCTCGCGGGAGATGCCGAGCTCTTCGCTTAGCTGGGCAAGGGTTGCCGTCCGCTCGTCGCCCAGGCCGTAGCGCTTGATGAGGACATGACGATAGCGCTCGGGCAACTTTTCGACGGCCTCGACGAGCCAGTCCATCTCCATCTCCCCGATGACCGTCCCCGCCACCTCGGAGGCGCGCTCGTCCTCGATCAGCTCGCCGATCTCCGAGCTGTCGCCGTCGGAGGAGAGGATCTGGTTGAGGCTGGTGGCGTCGGGCATAGCGCCCTTGACATCCCTGACCTGCTCCGCAGTCCACCCAAGGCGTTCCGCCACCTCCTCGTCGGTGGGCTCGCGCTCCATCTCGGAGGAGAGCTCATTGTAGGCGCGGGCCATCTTACGGATCTTGTCCCCCATGTGCACCGGCACCCTTATGGTGCGGCCCTTGTCGGCCACGGCACGCTGCACCGCCTGCCTCACCCACCACGTGGCGTAGGTGGAGAACCTCCAGCCCCGATCGGGGTCGAACTTCTCGACGGCCTTCATCAATCCTATGTTCCCCTCCTGGATGAGGTCCTCAAAGGGCAGCCCCATCCCGCGGTACTTCTTGGCTACGCTCACGACGAGCCTGAGGTTCTTCTCGATGAGCCTCTGCCTGGCCCCCTTGTCCCCGGCCTTGGCCCTCTTGGAGAGATCTTTCTCCTCGGCGTGTGTGAGCAGCTTGCCCTTGTCGATGTGGGCGAAATAGCCGGGGATGAGATCCGGGGTCTCGGAGGACCTCTCCGGTGCGCGCGTCGTCGAAGTCTTACTCCTCGTCAATGTCTTCGTGGGCATATCAGTGTCTCTTTCCCTATGGATTTCTCTGGCTTGTTCTCTTGTTTTAGGCACAGTGGTATTGTACACTGTTTACTATATAATTGTCAAGTATAAACAGCGAAAACTAGTAACGAAATTCGGAAGAAGGATGGGCTTAAGATGGGCGAGAAGAGGAGCTACGGTCAGTACTGCACGGTGGCCAGGGCGCTCGACGTGGTTGGGGAGCGGTGGACGCTGCTCTTGGTGCGCGAGCTCTCGACTGGGCCCAAGCGGTTCAAGGATCTCCTGGAGGGGTTGCCGGGGATCGGGACCAATCTCCTCGCCAACAGGCTCAAGACGCTCGAGGGGGAGGGGGTCGTCAGGCGCGCTACACTGCCACCGCCCGCGGGGTCGAACGTCTACGAGCTGACAGCGCTTGGGAGGTCACTCGAGCCGGTGATCGTGGCCCTCTCGCGCTGGGGAACGAGATTCTTGAGCGTCCCACGCGAGGATGACGACCTGAGGGCGGGCTGGGCCGCGGTGGCAATGCGCTCGGTGCTCGGCCAGGGGGCGGCGGGCGGTCGTCCCGGTACTTACGAGTTCCGTATCGACGGCGAGGCATTCCATTTGCGGGTCGGGGCCGGTGAGGAAGGGGAGAGGGTCGAGACGAGACAGGGCTCGGCCCCGGATCCCGACCTGGTGGTCGTAGGTGACGCCGAGACCTTCCTCGCGGTCGCCTCGGGGCGTCTTGGCCCGGAGGAGGCGCTGGAATCGGGGGCGATACGGGTCGAAGGGGAGCGCGATGAGGGCCAAGAAGCTTTGCTCGCGTGGTACCGGCACGCCATCGGCCCGCCAGCAGCGTAGCCACCACGAAGAGCCGGCAGCGCTGAGCGAGTCGAAGCCGATCTCCATTACCCTCGATGCGGCAATGAACTCTTCCATACGTCGTCATTCCACTCAGTTCGGGTCAACCAGGATCCCGTATACCGCAGACCCTCACGCAGACTACTGCACGCAGGAGCGGCCTTCTCATTTCATCTTCCTAGAATCCAGAATTTCTCCGAGTTTCGCGGGTACGGAGTTCTCCGAAGTTGGAACCGAGGCTATCTTCTTCTGCCCGAACGGACGCGTCGAAGCAGGAATAGCGCAATTAAGGTAACGATGGCCCCAACTACGATGCCCCCTCTCTTCGCCCAAGGGGCCGCCGATGGGCGCTCGCCTTCCCTTCTTGCCAAAGGCTCCTCAGCACCGCTGTAGGCAGCGTAGCGAGCTTTGTATCCGAGCAGCTTGCCGATGGCGGCCAGCAGCCCAAAGCGAACCCTCTGTACCAACAGCGGGGGCGAGGCGAGGTAAATCTCATCCTCGTACTCGCGGGATATGACGGCCCACTGCAAGAGGTTGGGCAGGCCACTGTTGGGGTTGATCTTGCCGTCCTTTTGGAGACCGAAGAAGGTCTCAAACCACTCCTCCATCCTCAATGCCGGCCGGAACTCGAGGATGAGGTGCACCTCATCCTCGTTCGGATTCCCCCAGACATGCGGTGTGCGAGCAGGAATCACGACCGTCTCCCCAGCACCAACGTCGCGCTCTTGGCCGCGCATGCTGAGGCGAGCGGTGCCTGAGAGGATCTCAAATCGCTCCTCCATGTAGGGGTGGACGTGTTCGATGGGCACGCGCCCGCCCCCTTTCATGACGTCGTCGAGTTGCAACAGTTCGCCGTAAGTGTCGCGCGCTGTCTTCAGGAAGAGTATGCACGCGCCGGAGACCGGGCTTTCGATCGTATCTCCTGCTTTGGCCATGGTGCTCCTTCCCTTTCCTCGGATAGACATAATGTTACCCAAAGTAGTCCAGTGCATGCTGAGGAACCCCTTGAGGAACCCCTATTCACCCGAGTGCGTGGAACAGGCGTTCTCGGAAGTCCAGATGCAGGGTGCTGCATAGCCCCGGCCTGTCCTTCCTTTCCCCCCTGACCGCCGGGGCTTACTCTTTTCTTATGTTTGCCCCTAGCGCCCTACAGCGCCGCGTGTACATAAGACGGCGCGGGGGGAGTGGGCACGAATATAATCTTGACAAACCAGAACTTGACCGAATTAATCGCGCAGTACGTATAACAGGGGGCAGGGGCTTATGCTGCCGTCCTTACGTGACAAGGGTGGGAGCTTTGCTCTTTTGCGCCACCCCGCGAGAAAAGGGAGAGACTTGACAAGATGGACGCTCTATTCACCCGCGCTGATCGTGGCGGCGGTGTCGATGGCTTGTGCGGCGGCGGTAGCTTCGCTGGCGCTCTCGGAGAAGGCGGAGGCTACCTTTCCGGGCAAGAACGGCAGGATAGCCTACCCGGGCGGGGACGGAAACGACGGCGGAATCTACACGATCAACGCAGGCGGTGGGGGCAAATCTCGAGTTATCGACACCCAATACTTCACCAGCGGTCCTTCCTGGGGTAGTCGTCCGTAGCGGCTCCTTCCCCGAATAGCGGCCTGGGCTAGGAGAGGGTCGGGGTCTAGCAGCCCCGGCCCTCTTTTCGCCCTATTCACCGACGTGCGTGGAATACGAGTTCTCGGAAGGTCGCGAAGAAACTTGCAATAAGTAGCTCATTTGAGTGATGTGCCCAGCACGCCTTTGTGATGGTATAGGGAAGCAAAGATATATCAGTCACAAGGTAGAGGCTTTGAACCCCGCCCTACGGAAGACGGGCACCCAACAGGGCCTGGGGAGCCAGTGGTGCAACCGGCTTCCTGCTATGCCCCCTAGATATTGGGAGGAGGAGGGGATGGTGTGGTCGGTATGCGTTTTTCGCCCCCTACCTGACAATCGTCTCTCTGAGAACTCCGGAATGGAACAAGAACAATAGAGCAAAGAAGGAGAACGATGAGGAGAGTACTACTGCTGGCCACGACGATGGCGACGACGGCGCTCTTGGCGGTGGGGATCGCAGCTGCCGATCCGCTAAACAGCCCGAACGGCCAGACCTTCGACTTAGATTGCGGCGGCTAGGAACCCACAACGGTCGTGACCAACGTGAACAACAACGCCCCGGTACTCAACGTGGTAGAGGACACAAGCGCCTTCCACATCACAGCGCTGACCTTTACAGGCACAGACTTGAATACCGGCGATATAGTGTTCTCAGATACGTTGTCCACAGGACAGGGAAACCGGACGGGGAAACAGGACGCACTAACAACCTGCACCGCTCCCCCTCAGACGTTCGTGGATGAGGAAACCGGCCATACGATCGAGGTTACCGCCACTGCCGTGGGCTTCTTCGCCCCTCTAGGGGTTAGCGGCAACTTCTTGCAGCGGCACCTATCGGACCGGGGTTTAGCAGCCCCGGCCCTTTCTCTTCATGCCCTTATTCACCCGAGTGCGTGGAAGGTGAATTCTCAGAAGTTGGTTACCTAGAGCTTAAACTCCTCCGACCTGAAAGACTCTCCGAGGCGTTCCCTGGCGGTCTCGATGAACTCGGGAGTGCTTATGATCTGTTCGACCTCGGCTTGGGAGCAGTTTCGTCGTACGTAGTCTTCTCGGAGTACCTGCTGCAGGGGCACATCCTTCTCCATACGGCCGAGGATGTAATCGGAGACCTTCTGCTGACGAGGGGAGAGGGAAGAGCTTCCCGTGCGACCGAAGAGACGCTGCCAGAAGGATCGCTGTTCGCTCATGAGGATCCGTGAGTCCTTCCTTTTGCTTATGTGTGGTGAGTTTGATCTTACCTGGTCGTGCGCTCGGCACACCTTCCAGAGGCTTATTCACCCGAGTGCGTGGAAGGGGTAATTCTCCGAAGATGAGATGCAGGCACCTGCATAACCCTGGTCCTATAAGTGCAGAAACTGTTGATAGTCCCACTCCGGCACCAGCGCCTAAACCCCACATCTTGTGGCGTTGCATAAAGGTGCAGCTTTGTGGATGCGAGCTGAGCCCACCCGTAGCTCATAACATGTAACAAGCGGGGTTGCCATCAGGCAGCAAGTTCTATGTGCCCCACTCCCAAATGCATCCGTTGTCAGGATCTACTACCCAGTAATCCCCATGCAGATCCTGCCAAGACGTGAGCTCCTTAGTAGCCACTTGGAACGTCCACATCCAATAGCCCTTCTCCGCCAACACCCCCGCCGCTCGAACGGCCACATCATCTACTACGTCGCCTGGGGCGAGCTCGCCCTTGAGGTGCGCTTCCCAGATGCCCTGCACAGTGTGGTCCTCTAAATCGTCTATGCGTGCACCAGTCACCAGTCACAACCCTTCTATCCGACCAAGACATACCAGGACCGAAGCCATGCGGACATTACCTCATAATAGCGAACTTCCGGGAAACCAGAGACGAAGGTTCGAGAATGCCTTCTCCATGACCAGGTGAGAACAGGCTTTGGGGCGTTATCAGTCGCGCCTCACGACGCCCTGGCGCCAGGCGTAGACGGCGGCCTGGGTGCGGTCTGCGAGGTGTAGCTTGGAGAGGATGTTCGAGACGTGGCTCTTGACCGTCTTCTCGCTCACGTAGAGGCGGCCTGCGATCTCCGAGTTGTGCAACCCTTCGGCGATCAACTTCAGTACCTCGAGCTCCCTGTCGGAGAGGTCGTGGAAAACGTTCGGTTCTGTGCGCCTGGCGCCGTGAAGCTCCCTGACCACTCGTGCGGCCACCCGCGGGTGCAGCACGGCCTCGCCTGATGCGGCCTTGCGGACGGCGTCGGCGAGTTCGTCGGGGCCGATCTCCTTGAGGACGTAGGAGAGGGCACCGGCCCGAATAGCGGGGAAGACGTGCTCGTCGTCGTGGTAGGAGGTGAGCATGACGACGTTCGTGCGCGGCGAGCTCGCAACGAGGCGCCGCGTCGCCTCGACTCCGTCCATGCCAGGCATTATGAGGTCCATCAAGGCGACGTCGGGGGCGTGCTCGGCGGCTAGCCTCACGGCCTCCTCCCCGCCCTCGGCCTCGGCGACCACGCTGATGTCGCCTTGCGTCTCCAGAAAGGCGCGCACCCCCTGGCGCACCAGCGCATGATCGTCCACCAGTAGGACCGTGATCGGCTCACTCATAAATCTTCGCCTTCCTTCTCCTGTACCGGACAGAAGCATTCCACCCGCGTCCCCTTGCCGGGCGCGCTCTCGACGTTGACGTGTCCGCCGAGCCTGACCAGCCGCTCGCGCATGCTCTG
>JACCSM010000152.1 GCA_013698525.1 Rubrobacteraceae bacterium | reverse complement strand
CGGCGAGGCTGGGACCATCGGGGCGCCTCCGGCGGTCATAAACTCCGTCGTCGACGCGCTCTCGCCCTACGGGATAACGCACGTAGACATGCCGGCCTCGCCGTGGAAGGTGTGGCAGGCGATCCAGGACGCGCAGGGGCAGCAAGCAGGCACGCGCGACGCAGACCTCTCCGGCCGCCCCTCCCAGGCGCCTGACAGCACCGACACGGAAGGAGGTAGCGTCTCGTGATTCCCCTCGCCTTCGACTACGAGGTCGCCGAATCTGTCGACCACGCTATCGAGCTGCTGGGGCAACACGGCGACGAGGCCAAGCTCCTCGCCGGCGGCCACAGCCTGCTCCCCATAATGAAGCTCAGGCTCGCCGCCCCTACAGTCCTCGTCGACCTCGGGCGCCTCGGTGACCTGAACTACGTCCGCGACGAAGGGGATCACCTCGCCATCGGCGCGATGACCCGACACTGCGACATGGAACGCGACGCCACCCTCGGGGAGCACTGCGGCCTCATCGCCTACACGGCGTCGCTCGTGGGCGACCCGCAGGTCAGGCACCGCGGCACGATCGGCGGCTCCATAAGCCACGGCGACGCGGCATCGGACCTGCCTTCGGCACTACTGGCCCTCGACGCGAACTTCGTCGTCAAGGGATCCGGCGGCGAGCGGACCGTGGCCGCTGGGGACTTCTTCGAAGACTACCTGCAGACCATCCTCGCGCCCGACGAGGTGCTCACGGAGATACAGGTTCCGAAGCTTGGCGGCGCAGGCTGGTCTTACAAGAAGTTCAACCGCCGCGCCCAGGACTGGGCCGTGGTCGGGGTGGCCGCCGTCGTGGAGCGGTCGAACGGTTCGATCGGCTCGGCCCGCATCGGGCTTACCAACATGGGCTCGACGCCCCTGAGGGCGACAGCAGCAGAGACCGCCCTCTCTGGCGCTGACCCTTCCTCGGTCGCCGAGGCTACTAGCTCTGCCGACGAAGGCACGAGCCCTTCCTCCGACATCGCGGCCTCCGACGAGTACAGGCGCCATCTGGCGCGCGTCCTCAGCAAGCGGGCTGTCGAGGAGGCCCTGGACCGTTGAACAACGCGTCCGGCGAACGCCGGGGGGCCTTGCCCTCCGGCGTTTCCCATTTCCGGGAGCTTGGAGTGCGGCTGCGCGAGCACGATTACCTGGCTGACGAAGGGCTGTCCACCGCGATCTTCCTCTCCCTCAAGCTCGGAAGGCCGCTGTTCCTCGAAGGCGAGGCGGGGGTCGGCAAGACCGAGGTCGCCAAAGTCCTCTCCCGCATCCTCGAGACGCCTTTGATACGGCTCCAGTGCTACGAGGGCATAGACGTCTACCAGGCCGTCTACGAGTGGGACTACGCCCGCCAGCTCCTCCACATCCGCGCCGCCGAGGCCTTCGGCGGCGAAGATAGGGAACGCGTCGAGCGCGACCTCTACGACCGCGAGTTCCTGGTCAGCCGTCCGCTGTTGCAGGCGCTGGAGCATCGGGGGGCGATGCCGCCCGTGTTGCTCATAGACGAGGTGGACCGCTCCGACGACGAGTTCGAGGCGTTCTTGCTGGAGATCCTCTCGGACTTCGCCGTCACCATTCCCGAGCTCGGCACCATTATGGCCGAACGTCCACCCGTGGCCATCCTGACCTCCAACCGAACCCGGGAGGTTCACGACGCGCTCAAGCGCCGCTGCCTCTACCACTACATCGAGCACCCCAGCTTCGAGCGGGAGGTCGAGATCGTACGCCTCAGGGTCCCCGACGCCGAGGAGAGGCTGGCCCGCCAGGTCGCCGCGGCTACAGAGAAGATGCGCACGATGGACCTCTACAAACCACCGGGTGTCGCCGAGACCCTCGACTGGACCGAGGCGCTCGTGGCCCTCGGCGCGAGAGAGCTCGACGAGCAGCTCGTCGAGGCGACTCTAGGCTCCGTCCTCAAGTACCGCGAGGACCAACAGCGGGCCGCCAACGCCGGCCTCGCCGCGCTCGTCAGCGGGGTGGGCGGGGCAGGGAGAGATGCCTGAGGGGGGGATACAGGCCCCGCCGATGCTCGATGCGGCGGTCGCCTTCGGGCGCGTGCTGCGGGGGGCCGGCTTGCGCGTCGGGACAGACCGTCTAGTAGAGTTCGCCCGCGCCATAGAGGAGATGGACCCCTCGCGCCGCGACGACGTGTACTGGGCGGGTAGGATCACGCTGACATCCCGTCCCGAGGATATAGAGGTCTACGACCGCGCCTTCGAACTCTTCTGGGAGACCGGGGGCGGCGCGAAGCCGAAGCCGCGTCCGAAGATACGCCTCTCTGTGCCGCAGCCCGACCGCTCTGTCATGCCGCCGAAGAAGACCGTAGAGAAGAACGAGTCTGGCGAGGAGGCCGTCAGGCTCCGCTACAGCCCGGTCGAGGTTCTGCGTCACAAAGACTTCGCCCTCTACTCGCCCGAAGAGTTCGCCGAGCTGCAACGTCTGCTCGCTGACCTCAGGCTCTCCGGGGCGCTCAGAAAGAGCCGGCGCCTGGAACCCGCTACGCGCGGGCGCCACGACCCGCGCCGCACGCTGCGCGGCGCTATGCGGACCGGCGGTGAAGCCGTGAGACATCGCTTCCGCAAGGCGCGCGTGCAGCCCCGGCGTGTCGTGTTACTCTGCGACGTATCGGGCTCCATGGCCCCTTACAGCCGCGCGCTCCTGCGCTTTCTGCACGCGAGCGTCGTCGCAGGAGGGCGGCTCGAGGCTTTCTCGATAGGAACGAGGCTGACCAGGATCACACGCGAACTCACGACCCGCGACCCCGACAGGGCGCTCAGGCAGACTGCAGGTGCGGTACAGGACATCTCCGGCGGAACGCGGCTGGGGGATGCGATCAAGGAGTTCGTCGACCGCTGGGGACAGCGGGGCATGGCGCGCGGGGCCGTCGTCGTGATCTTCTCCGATGGCTGGGACCGCGGCGACGTCTCCGTGCTGGCTGAGCAGATGCAGCGCCTGGGCCGCCTCGCCTACAGAATAGTCTGGGTCAACCCCCTAAAGGCCGCCCCAGGCTACAAACCGCTGGCAGGTGGCATGGCCGCAGCGCTCCCGCACGTGGACGTCTTCCTCTCAGGCCACAACTTCGAATCCCTAGAAGAACTTGCCCGCGCCGTCGCCGCCGCAACGGAGCGTGGCGGATAGAATAAAGCAAGTCAGCATTTCGCCAGTCAGCACGCCGCCTTGAGAAGGCGGCTTGTCAGCACTTCAGCCGGTCAGTTATGTGTAGTGTGGTGAGAGGCTCGTGAGGTTGAGAAAATGCCAGAGGAGCACCGACTTATCAAGACTCGTCTCCGACTGCGGAACCTGAAATGCTGACAAGCGGAGGCGTCAGCCGGAGCGTGCTGAAATGCTGACTAGCTAGAACGACCGAAAGGAGACACCATTGAACCCCGTTATTGATAAAGTCGCGCAGTGGAGCCAAGAAGGAAAAATGGCGGCCCTCGCAACGGTGGTGAAGGTCGAGCGTTCCGGGCCGCTGGGGCCTGGGACCTCGATGGCCGTCTCCGAGGACGGTCAGGTCGTCGGTTCCGTGAGCGGGGGCTGCGTAGAGCCGGCGGTCTACGAGGAGGCGATGACCGCGATAGAGGGCGGCGAGCCCAGGCTCCTCTCCTACGGCATCTCCGATGACGAGGCGTTCGGGGTCGGGCTGACGTGCGGTGGGATCATCCACATCTTCGTCGAACGCGTGGACTGGTAATGGCCGGTCTACTCTCCCGCTGGCACGCTGCCCTGGCCGAGCAGTCGCCCGTGGCCGTGGCGACCGTTATACAGGGGCCGGAAGGTTCACTCGGGGGTAAGATACTGGTCTCCCCCGAGGATCACACCGGTACGGCGGGCAATGCCGAGTTGGACAAGGCCGTAGTGGAGACGGCGCGCGGCTTGCTCGAGGGTGGGCGCACCGAGACGGTCCACCTCGGACCGCACGGCCAGCGCAGGATGGAGGACGTTGCCGTCTTCATCCAGTCGTTCGCCCCGCCGCCAAGGATGTACGTCTTCGGCGCCATAGACTTCGCCTCGGCGGTCGCGAGGGTTGGCAAGTTCATGGGCTACCGCGTGATCGTCTGCGACGCCCGCGCCGTCTTCGCCACCCGCGAACGCTTCCCTTCGGCGGACGAGATCGTCGTCGCCTGGCCTGATGAGTTCCTGAAGACCGCCGAGGTCGACGGCCGCAGCGTCATCACCGTCCTGACCCACGACCCGAAGTTCGACGTGCCTGTTCTAAAGCAAGCGCTCGACACGCCGGCAGGCTACATCGGGGCGATGGGGAGCCGCAGGACGCACGACAACCGGACGGCCCGCCTCAAGGAGGAGGGCGTCACAGACGAGCAACTCGCGCGCATCAGCAGTCCCATCGGGCTCGACATCGGGGCGCGCACGCCCGAGGAGACGGCGATCGCCATCGTCGCCGAGATCGTCGCGCTAAGGACCGGGCATTCTGGCGGGCGTCTCGCCGAAAGATCCGGCCCGATCCACGCGGCTGCGGCGGACACCAGGGCGGACGCCAAGACTGGCAGGGAAAGGGCATAGATCGCGAACTCCATGCTACAGGACCCGTGACAGAGTAAAATAATGCGTTAAGGGGCATGTATTCCGGTCCTCTGATCGGAGGAAAAGGGAACTCCAACATCGTTGGAGAGGAAGGAGGGTCGCGTGCAGGCTCCGGCGCGGTTCGAGTATGAGGTCGCTGGCACTGTAGGAGAAGCAGTCGAACTTCTGGGGCGGTACGGGGAGGGGGCTTACCTGATCGCCGGGGGCCACAGCCTCATCCCCATGATGAAGCTCAGGCTCGCCGCGCCCGAGGTCGTCGTAGACATCAGCGGGCTGGATAACGAGCTGCGCTACATCGAAGACGACGGCGGAGTTTTGCGGATCGGGGCGCTCACCAGGCACCGCGAGGTGCTCGAGTCTCCGGTCATTGGGGAGCGGTACGCGCTGCTGGCCGACGCGGAGATGATGATCGCCGACCCCCTCGTTCGGAACATGGGGACGA
>JACCSM010000127.1 GCA_013698525.1 Rubrobacteraceae bacterium | reverse complement strand
ACGGGTAGGAGAGGACCCTAAGCCTCTCCCCAAGCCCCAACCCCTCGGCGACTTCGAGGGCCACCTCGGGGGTGCCGTCGGTGGAGCCGTTGTCGACCACTATCGTCTGCTCCACGGAGCGCAAAACCCCTGGCAAAACCCACGGCAGCGAACGGGCTTCGTCTTTGACCCTCAAGACCGCGGTGAACCCCAAGCCTGAGGAGTCCTCCACCCAGTTCCAGCGGACCGCGTACTCAGAGAGTCCCTCCCTGTTTTTCCACCCTCCCGGCAAGCTCATCTCCGTCACGCTGCAGCTCTCTCAGGATCGCACATCATCCGAACAGCTCCGCCAATGCCCGCTTTAGCCGAAGAGGGATAAGGCGACGCGCCCTGGCAGGGATCAGCCGTCTCGCCAGGCCCAACCGCGAGTTCTCAGGCGGCTCCGGCCCGGGCGAGAGGCTCGCGGGTGGCCGCAGTTGGGTCGTGGCCGGTGTGGCCGCCGCGCCTGCTCCCGCTACGGCAGGCGTCGAAGGTCTCTTCTGACGCAGTGGCCGGACCGCGGCAAGAGTGGTCGACTGGGCGACCTGTTCGGCATGACTGTAGAAGGCCACGTACTCCTCGCGGTGTTCATCCAGACGACCGAGCACTGCTTCGCCCCCGTCAGCCTCGGGGTCAGCGAGCGAAAGCAAGTCCTCCCACACCTGCTCGATAAGGTAGATCAGACCCTTGGGGACGTCGAGATCCTCCCAGGTCGCCTTCGAGCGGTGCAGCGAGCTATCGACGAGGCTGTCCGCCGACAACTGTTCCCTGGCCCGCGCGTTCACCAGGCTCGGAATTTCGAGCTGCGCGCTGACGCGTGCTATAGGCTGGGTCCAGTCCTCCAGTAGGTCCTCGAACTGGACGAAGGCCCGGCGGTAGTCGCGGGTGGCACGCTCGGTGAAGAACATGGTGTTGAGCCAGCCGGCCGCGCGGTTGGCGTCGAACAGGCCCATGTTCTGGTACCAGTGGAGTTTGCTCCTGACCACCTCCGCCGGATGGCGGAGCATGGTTACAACATGAACGGTGGCGTCCAGTTCCTCACCGACCCGGCACCACAGCGGTAGGAACCATAGCAGCCTGGGGTCTTTGATCAGCACCTGGTCGTGGACTGAGAGCTGCTCTTGTAACCACAGGCTCACCTCGGCGCTGACCTGCTCGTCGAGACAGAGCTTGGCTGTGTCCGCCCAGGCGGTCGGTCGGGCGTCTGAAGTGTGGACGTTGGCCTGCTGCAAGAGCCTCATGTGCCTGTCCACGACCCACTGCGGCTCGCCGAATCCTCGTGGATTACTGTCATCGGCCTTCACCCACGGCCTGGGCACGTGGAAGCCGAGGGTGCCGACGACGCTCGCGAAAAGGCTGGTGCCGCTGCGTCCAGAACCGGCAACGAGCAGCAAGTGTTTACTCACGCGATGTTCCCTTCCCGTTGTGGGCCGATTGCGGAATCGAAGCACCATCCTGCGCGGCGAGTGGTGCTACTTCGTCGCCACCCTCGACCGGTGGCGGCTGCCTGTCCTTTACTTCGGTCAGGCCGCGGAGAACTGCTGTACGGAGAGCATGACGTCGCACCAACGGCACGTAGGTGCGACGGAGGTGTTCTATAATGTGCATCCCTTCCGGACTCTGGACCCGCTCCACCCCCTCTGGAAGAGAAGTCCCCTCCCTCAGGGCGTGGAACAGCTCCCACTCGCGCCGCTTGCGACGGTTGATCCCGAACTTGAAGTCCGTGTAGGACCAGTGTCCGAACTCGTCTGCATCTAGCCACTTCAGCTCGAAGCACATCCAGTCGGGTGCCTGGAGAGCGTAGTCGGCATCGGGCCGTATGTGCTCCCAATCGAAGCATTTGATGAACGTGTGCTCGGATGTGTTCCGCCAACCCCATGGCTCGGAGGGCGTTGTCCCAAGGTCGAGGTAAGCGACGCGCTCGCTCTCCACATAGGCGGGGAAGCGACACATCTTCACCGTGCTGTCGGTACCCTGGAGCTGCCAGGCCAGATCACGTAGCACCCGCTCACCCTCGGGCGTCAGCACCATGTCCCCATCCCACTTCAGCGCGTAGCGCGTGAGTACGTGCGAAAACGACCAGTTGTAGAAGTAGGT
>JACCSM010000157.1 GCA_013698525.1 Rubrobacteraceae bacterium | reverse complement strand
TAGATGCTGTACCGCGTACGGAACGGAGGGTTATGGACGACCCGCGGCTGACCGAGCTGGTCGGGTTGTCGCGTGCGCTCGGGCTTCCCGAGAGGGATCTCGCGGTGCTCGGGGAGGGGAACACCTCGGCCCGCCTGGACGACAGAACGTTTTTGGTCAAGGCCAGCGGCACCTCGCTTGCCGACGCCGACGAGGCGAGCTTCGTGAAGATGGATCTGGGACATACCCTCGCCGTCTTGGATCTCGAAGGCCCGACCGACGAAGATCTAGGCGCCGCGCTCCTCGCGGCCCGGAGTGGGAACGCCGGAGACCTGCGGCCCTCCATCGAGGCCGTCATGCACGCGCTGTGTCTCACCGAGGGAGAGGCGACGTTCGTGGGGCACACACATCCGACGTCCGTCAACTCCATCCTTTGTTCCGACCGCGCGCTGGCGCTCTCGCGGGGCGCGATCTTCCCAGACCAGATCGTGGTCCTGGGTCGCTTCCCCCTGCACGTGCCTTACGCCGATGTGGGACTTCCCTTGGCCCACGCCCTGCGCGACGGCCTGCGCGAGCACAAACGGCGCGTGGGCGCAGCTCCCAAGACTGTATACCTGCGAAACCACGGCCTCGTGGCCCTGGGCGTGTCGGCGGGTGGCGTGGACCAAGTGACGACGATGGCCGCCAAGCACGCCCGCATTATGGCCGGCGTTCTCGCCGCCGGGGAGCCCGTATACTTGACCGAGGAGCAGGCAGACCGCCTCGACACGCGCTCAGACGAGGAGTACCGGCGCCGGGTGCTCCAGGGGAGAACGCCGGCCACAGGGAGGAGATGATGAGCGGATGATCCTCGGTATAGACCTCGGGACCTCGGTGGTGAAGGCCGCCGCGTTCTCGAAGAGCGGGGAGGTGCTGGCTGTTGAGGGACGCCGGGTAAAGCTGTACAACCCGCGACCAGAGTGCTCCGAGCAGGACATAGACGAGACGCTGGCGGCCCTCGGTGAAGTGGTGCGGGCCGTTGCGCGGCAGACGGACGGGCCCGTCGAGGCCGTGGGCCTGACCGGGCAGGGAGACGGGCTGTGGCTCCTGGACGAGCGTGGTCGGCAGGTCCGACGCGCCGCGACCTGGCTCGACGCGCGAGCTAACTCCATAGTCGAGGAGTGGAGGGCCTCGGGGGTCTTCGAGGAGCACTTTCGCAGGAACGGCAACGTCACGTTCCCTGGCGCGCCGTCCGCGATCATGGCCGCCCTTGCCAGAGAGGAGCCGGAGTCGCTGGAGCGGGCCTCGACGGCGGGCTACTGCAAAGACGTCATCCTGCAGCGCCTGACGGGGGAGCGGGCCACCGACGCCTCCGACGCCTCCGAGCCGTTCATGGACCACTCCACCCGCAGCTACGACCCCACGATCCTCGAGCTTTTCGGCCTGGCGGCGTACGAACACCTGCTGGCCCCCATAGACCCCTCCCCCGGTCCCATGCGTCTCCTGACCGCGGAGGGAGCCAGTTTGACCGGCCTCCCCGAGGGCACCCCGGTGCACAGCGGCCCGTTCGACCTGCCCGCCACGGCTATAGGAGCTGGGGTGGATGGTTTGGGGGACGGGGTGATCATCGTCGGCACCACGCTCGCCTGCGAGGTGATCGTGGACCGCGCGGATACGGGCGGCGAGCCAGGGGGCCAGACGCTGTGCATGCCCGAGCCCGATCGGTGGCTTCGGGCGATGCCCGCGATGGTTGGCACCGCGTCCATGGACCTGACCCTGGATCTGCTGGGGTCGACGCACACGGACATAGAGGACTTTCTCGCCGAGAGCCCGCCCGGCGCGAACGGCGTCCACGTGCTCCCGTTCTTCTCCCCCTCGGGCGAGCGCGCCCCCTTCGTCGAGCCGGACGCCCGCGGGCAGCTCTCAGGCATGACCCTGAACACTACGCGCTCCGACGTGGTTCGGGCAGTGGCCGAGTCGGTCGGCTACGCGGCGAAGCACTGCCTCACGGCGGCGGGCTTACGGGGCAAGATCTCCATCTGTGGGGGTGGCGCGGAGTCCCGGGCCTGGCGGCAGGTGCTCGCCGACGTGTTGCAGCAACCCCTCGAGGTGGCCCGCCGCCCCGAGGTCGGCGCCCGCGGCGCCGCGATGGCGGCCATGACCGCCGCCGGCTTGGACTTCGACCACGCCGGGTGGACTCGCCCCGATGACCAGGTACAGCCGAGCGAAGACCTGGCGGACCTCTACGGAGAAGGCTTCGACCGGTACCTCACTACCGTCGAAGCGACCCGCGGGCTGTGGGATAGGCTTCGCGTCGGCCCGCCGCCCACCTGAACTTCGGCGCACGGAATACCATCGTACGACGGAGGAGGACCAGGGATCAGGCACAGAGAGCTGCGCGAAGAGATAACCCGGGTCTCCCGCCGGATGAGCGATTCGGGGCTGGTGCCGACCACCTCGGGCAACGTAAGCGCCCGCACACCCGAGGGCGACGTGCTCATAACCCCGAGTGGCCTGCCCTACGAGGACCTTGAACCTGAGGACGCTGTGCTAGTCACCCTGAGCGGCGAGGTGCTCGAGGGCTCCCTCGAACCCTCAAGCGAGGTCCCAATGCACGCGGGCCTCTACCGCACCAAGCCGCGGATCGGTGGCGTGGTGCATACCCATGCGCCCTACGCGACCACGCTGGCCTGCCTAGGGCTTGAGATACCGCCGGTCCACTACCTGCTCGCTGCGCTCTCCGAGGAGGGGCGCGTTCCCCTGGCCTCGTACGCGACCTACGGCACCGAGGAGCTCGCCGGCTACGCGAGCGATGCCCTGGGAGACGTCCACTCGGCTTGTTTGCTGCGCAATCACGGGACGATCACGGTGGGGGAGACGGTAGGCAAGGCCTACTCGCTGACCGAGATCTTGGAGGAGATGGCCGAGATCTACTACCGCGCCAGGATCGCCGGCGAGCCCGTGATCCTGGGCCCCCAGCAGATCGCCGAGACACGCGCCAAGATCGCCGACTACGGGCAGACCAAACCATCCGCTAAGGACGAATAGAAGCGCCAACAGAGACCCCGTCGCGCCCTGTGCACCACGGCCGGGGCGTGATGACGGACGAGGCCGGAGCCATCACGGGCGACCTCGAGCTGCTGACCCACCTAACCCCGGCGGGGAACGCTATCGAGATGCTTGTCCGCTACGCGGGGACGTGGGATCTCTACACGGTGGCCGGAAGCCCCGTGCTTACAGCTACGCTCTCGGAGCATCCCGACCAAGTGGATCGCCGCGCGGCCCACGAGCGCATTCTGGAGCGTCTGAAGACGCCGGGGAGAGTCGAGAGCGGAAACGAGACGGCCTCGGCGGACTTCATGATCTCCTCACCGCTCATGTCGGAGGAGTATCTGCGCTATCTCCCCAACACCGAAGGTTACGAGGCCCGAGAGCTCCCGTAAGGTAGCCTGTCGAATGAGGTTGGCACGCAGGTAGCCGCTCATTGCCCGTGTGGGCGACCAAGAACGCAACGAGGTATCCAGAGTTAGCTTACGTAAAGGCACCTACACGGGGAAAACGTCACGGACGGACGTCCGCCTGCCGCCACCGATGCTCCTCTACCAGCCGGGTTACGGCTGCGCGTCGCAGGGTTAGAGAGTAGGTTCGGCCCGTACACCCCGGCGAAGTTTCGGAGGCCCGTCAAAAAAGGGGCACGAAAATGCGGCCCCGAAACCCATTTACGAAGCGGGTTGCGTTTCCCGAGCAGACGGTATCAGAAAACACCCAGTTTTCGGGGGCTTATTTCAAAAACGCTCGAGATAGGGACTTACGGGTCTTGTTCCGATAAAGCGTCCCGTAACCTCGGGCGCTATCGCGAAACCCCGTCCCGTTTGTAGAACCCGGTACTCGAGTACCTACCATTTTCGGGACCATAGACTTATGAGGGTGGACTACGTCAGGGTGTCGAGGAAGGACCAGCGGCCGGAACCGCAGCGCGACGCGCTCCTGACCGACGGCTGCAAGAGGGTCTTTGAGGAAAGGATCTCGAGCCGCGAGGCGGAGAAGGGCGCCCTGCGGGAGGTCTGCGATTACTGCCGCAAGGGTGACGTCCTTGTGGTGGACAGGCTCGGCCGTTCAGGATATTTGCTTGGGTTGCTGCACAAAAGCTGAGCATCGTTCGGAATGTAGCTCCTGATTTCGGCAAAGATCCTGCAGAACAAGGAATTTCTAAAGTGGGCGATGCCCTATCGAACCAGCGACCTCTGCCGTGTGAAGGCAGCGCGATGGTTTGCTAGGGATTTCTGGAGCTTGCAGAATTCCTGCAAATTACCGCATTTCTGCATTGACGCTTTTCCCAGCATTGCAGGAGATTTACTCGGGTTGCTGCACGGTTGCTGCACAATCGTTGTATGTTGTCTAATCACGGCGAGACGATGATTATCGTCGAACCGCCGAAACTCCAAGAACTAGCGAGGCTGCGAGTGTCCGCATATGGGTTGAGCGAACGCG
Organism: Rubrobacteraceae bacterium; assembly: GCA_013698525.1. GTDB lineage: Bacteria > Actinomycetota > Rubrobacteria > Rubrobacterales > Rubrobacteraceae > Rubrobacter_D. The sequence goes on along the minus strand of JACCSM010000157.1, from coordinate 20,193 downwards.
AACGGGCCGTCATGGACCTCGTCGCGCAGGGATTCTCCACTAAGGAGATATCTCAGGCCCTCTACATCTCCGAGTACACCGTCCAGGATTACCTCTCTAACATATTCGACAAGGTAGGAGTACGAGGCCGCTGGTGTTTCCCGCTCCCCTGGCTAGCACTCCGCCTTGTAGAGGTACTTCTGTAGCTCCGGTTTTTGGAGGTTGTCGCGGGTGACGGTGGAGAGGCCAGTTTTGACCTGCTTTTTCGAAGGTTCCTCCTGGCTCTTCAGGTTATCGACTGCCATCTGGACTCGGATCCTGCCGATGTCCGAGGGGTCCTGGGCGATAAGGGCGTCCACAAGTTTGTCGCGCAGGTCCTTGACCTGGGTCGGGCCCGCGTCAAAGCCCACGAGTTTCACCGCTCCCTGCTTTCCCGCCTGTCGCACGCCGGTAGCCGCGCCCGGCGCTAGGTAGTAGGGTCGGGCGTGGTCGTCTCGGGCATCTACCCGGGGGAGAGATTTCGGACGTCGAGCTAGGTTTCGTGGCCCGGCTCGAAGGCGGCGATCAGGTCGTGGGGGCCACCGGCGCCGGGGACGCTTCCCTCGCCGCGACCCCGAACCACCTCTCGGACGGATCTGCTGACGAAGAACACCGGGTCCTTGCGTGTCGCCCTCGAGGACGTTGCCTTTCTCGGCAAGCGCTGCATCTCTTTCGGGTGGCGTGGGTGGGCCTCGCCAAAGGCGTCATCGAAAACCTCGACCCTACGTAGGCGGGTCCTCATCCGCCCGATCTTCCCGTCGTCGCAAGTGCGTTCCCTAGGTGGTGGACAAGCTGGGCCTGAGGCTGACTTGTGGATCGGCGAAGCGCTGCTTGGGAACTAAAGGATAGAGATCGAGACCGCCGGGGTCCCGGTCGTAGGGGTACCCTCCCAGCTCCTTGTACAGCTCCTTGTACAACTCTAGCTTATCGCGGTCGAGCCGCACGCCAAGCCCCGGAGCTTCGGGGACCCTTATCGAGCCGTCCCGGTACTCGAACTTCCCGCCCTTTACGACGTCGTCTTTGAGGTGGTGGTAGTGGGCGTCCGCCGAGAAGGTCAGGTTGGGGATCGCGGCGCCCAGGTGGAGCATCGTTGCTAGCTGGATGCCGAGTTCCCCGGAGGAGTGAACGGCCACCCCGAGCTGAAAAGTCTCGCAGACCCCCGCGGCCTTTACGCAGGGCCTTATGCCGCCCCAGAAGGTAGTGTCGAGCAGGATCACGTCAACGGCCGGGTCGAGGATGTTGGCGGCGAGCTGCTCGAAGTCGATCACCACGGTGTTGGTCGAGAGGGGAACGTCCACCATCCCGCGAAGTCGGCGCATCCCGTTTAGGCCCCAGGTCGGGTCCTCGTAGTAGTCGTTGTTGAGGTCACCGATCGACCGTCCGAAGCGGATGCCCTCCTCGACGCTCAAGGCCGCGTTCGGGTCGTAGCGCAAGGTGTCCTCCGGGAACGCCTCGGCCAGCGCCCTGTAGCATCCCAGTTCATGGGCGGGCGGGTAGACTCCGCCCTTGAGCTTGTGGGAGGCGAACCCGTTCTCCCCCTTGAGCCTTCGGGCGTGCTCCACGAGCTGCGCTGCGGTGCGAACCTCGCCCTCGCCCGTCTCGGGATCGGCGTACCGGAAGAACAAGTAGCTGGCGAAGGGCACCTGGTCTCGGAGTTTGCCCCCCAAGAGGTCGTGGACTGGGACCCCGAGCTTCTGACCCACCACGTCCAGGCAGGCGAACTCGAGGGCGGCGTGAAGCTGGGTCCGGTTGTTGTACAGGCTCGCGGTGGGGTTCATGATCTTGAACCGCATCGCCTCGAGCTGAGAGGGGTCGTGTCCCAGCAGGTAGGGCTTGAGGCCCTCGAAGGCGAGCTCGGCGCTCTCCCCGCCTCCTCCCATCTCGCCGAGCCCCACGAGTCCTTCGTCGGTCTCGACCTCGACGATCGTGCGAACGAAGCGGCCCCAGTGGGCGCCGTTGGCGTGCAGGAGCGGTGCCTCCAAAGGCACCGTGACCGTGGTCGCGCGTAGGTCCGTGATCTTCATGCTGCTCCTTCCCTGGTCGCCCTCATTCGGGCAGTTGCACCCCGAGCGCGGCCAGCATGCCGCCGTCTACTTTGTACTCGCCGCCCGTCACGAAGCTTGCCTCCGGGCCCGCAAGAAAAGAGATCACCCCTGCCACCTCTTCCGCCCTGGCCACCCGCCCGAGCGGGTGCATCTTCCCGAAGCCCTCGAGGGTCTCTTCGACCGTCTTCTTCCCCTTGAACAAGTCGGCCGACCAGCGAAGCATCGGCGTATCCACGGAGGCCGGGCAGACCGCGTTCACCCTTATGTTATCGTGCGCGTGGTCCAGGGCCATCGCGCGCGTTAAAGCGTTGACGCCCCCCTTGCTAGCCGTATAGGCCGCGACCCCCTTCTGGGAGGCGAAGGCTTGCACGCTCGAGACGTTGACGATCGAGCCGCCCCCGCGTTTGCTCATCTCGGGGATGGCATGCTTGGATACTAGGTAGATGCCCTTGAGATTCACGCCGAGGACTTCGTCCCACACGCCCTCGTCGGTGTCCACCACGGTTCCGTAGCGTTGTACGCCGGCGGCGTTGACGAGGATGTCGACTCCCCCGTAGCTCTCGACGGCGAAGCTCACCAATCGCCTTGTGTCGACCGAAGAGGTCACGTCGGCCTGAAGACCACGGACCTCGAGGTTCCCTTCGCGTAAAGCCGTCACCGCTCCCTTTACCTGGTCCTCGCGGTCGCTGCAAACAACCACCGAGGCGCCGCCTTCGACCAGTTTTCGGGCAGCGGCCAGACCGATACCCAGGGCGCCGGTCACGATCGCCACCTTGCCGGTGAGATCAGCCATTTCCTCCTCCTTCACCATCTTTGGAGCTCTGCAGAACCCTGACCCGCAAGGAGAACGGCCGTTTCCCCCTGGCCCCCACGAGCATGGCGGTACCGTTGTTCACCGCCTCTTCTATGCCGTTCGTCGGGTAGCTTGAGAAAGGCTCGAGTCCAACGTTGTAGTGGCGTCCGTACCACGGGTAGAACCCCGACGCGCCGTACTCCTGCCAGAACCACAGGTAAGGCATCTGCCCGATGTCCCACTCGACCCGGAGCGTCAAACGTTTCTTCGGGTTCTCCACCTCGTACCAACCCTCCGAAAGATCTTTGAGGTAAAGCATCTCGCTCATCGTCCCTCTCTCCGGCAGCACGCTTAGGTCAACGGTACCCCCCAATTCGCCTTGGGCCATGGGCCAAGCGTGGCTCCTGTCACCCTTTACCCGGCGTCCTTTAGGGTGGATCGGCTCCGCGTGCGGCACGACTATAGTCCCTTCGGGAAGTCGTATCTTGCAGCCCTCCTCGAGGAAGGGGCATCCTAAGGCTATGTGGTGACCCCACATAACGTGCAAGGGGACTTCGCTCTCGTTGTTTAGCGTCTCCTCTACACACAGGCCGCTCTCACCCGAGCGGAGGCGCAACGTCTTCTCCAAACGGAAGGGCGTCTTCTGGGTCCTCACGGAGAACCTTACGGCGACGGCTCGTTCGCCGTCTTCGACGATTTCGTAATCCCAAGGCAGGTTGCTTACCTCGCCGTGCTGGCCGAATCGGGCGCCCAGGTGAGAGGAGGGGGCGCCGCCGTTGGGGAAGATCTCCTGCCATCCGCCCGGGTAGTAATCGAGGAAGGTCGCCAAATCATCGTGTGAGGTCGAGAGGTAGGAGGTCGGGTTCCGTACGCCCCCCGCGGTCAGCCAGACAAAGTCCATATCCCGGGGCTTATAGTTGAACTCGATTACATCGCTGCCCTTGTCTGCAAGCACCCCCACTCGCAGCTTCTCGTTCTCCAGGAACACCGCTCTCATACCCGCGTACTCGTACTCTAGTACGCGGGCACCCCAGTTCCTCTGCGGCCGATACCTTCTCGTGCTCACGCCTCCGTCACTCGTCGAACTGGAACAGCGAGCAGCCGCCGTCGACCAGCAGCGTCGAGCCGGTCATGTAATCCGCCGCCTCCGAGCACAGGAAAGCGGTCGCCCTGGCGACCTGTTCGGCGCTCTGGGGTTCCCCCAACGGTATCACGTGCTTTACGCGGCGTGCGTACTGGGGCTCCGTCTCCATCTGCCGCTTGGCCAAGCCGGCCCGCACTATGCCCGGGGCGATCACATTGACCAGTATGCCGTGCCCCGCCAGCTCCCGCGCCATCTGCCGCGCCAGCATCCGGATTCCGGCCTTCGAGACGGAGTACGCTGTGATCTCCGGCCAGGGCACCTCTTGTACCCACGAACCCGTGAAGACGATGCGGCCCGGCTTCCCACGCTCCACCATGAGCCGTGCGGCTGATTGTCCCAGGTTGAAGCAACCGGTCAGGTTGACGGCGAGGTGGGTCTGCCACTGCCCTTCGGTGATCTCGAGGAATGGCGCCGATTCCACTATGCCGGCGTTGCCGATCGCGATATCCAAGGGGTCTACACGCGCCAGGGCCTCGTCCACGGCGCCCCGATCCGTCACGTCGGCCCGCAGGTAACGGACCTCACCGTCAGCCCCCCTAGCCCTCTCCAACCACGGCGCTGCCTCTTCAGGCGCTCTCAAATCGACGAGCGTAACCGAAGCACCTCGAGCGGAGAGCTCCCTTCCCATGGCGGCGCCGATGTCGCCAGCGCCCCCCGTGATCGCTACGCCGATCCCATCGAGCCGATCCACGAGTCACCCCCTGTTGACCCTACCTAGTAACGAAGTGTACACTAAGCTGGTATGACAGGTAAAGCCACACAAACAGTGGTTAACCGAGACTCTCTTGGGTCATACCTTGAAGAGCAGATAGTCTCGGGGCGCTTCGCGGAGGGATCGAAGCTGCCTTCGGAGCGTGCCATTGCCGAGGAGTATGGGCTGAGCCGGCCGACCGTACGCGAAGCGCTGCGCGACCTGGTCGGCCGGGGGCTCATCGAGACCGTGCCCGGACGCGGGGCTTACGTCCGTCGACCTCGGCCCGGTGACCTGGCGGGCCCGCTCGAAGCCTTCTATCGCCGCCAGCAGATTACCCCACGGCACCTGGTCGAAGCCCGCAAGATGATCGAGTGCGAGGCGGCCTCTCTGGCTGCGAGTAGGTCCGGGCGTAACGATCTGGAGGCCATGGAACTGGCGCTCGCGCGGTTCGACCACAGCACCGACCTCGTCGACAGAACCCGATACGATATCGCGTTTCACATGAGCATCGTACGTGCCGCGCACAACCCGGTGATAGAGATGATGTACGCCTCGATCAGAAGCCTCGTTGCCCAGCTCATGCTGCGCTCTTTGGGGGACCCTACCGTCTCCCATGCGGGTGTGCCGTATCACCGGGAGATCTACGAGGCCGTCCGCGACGGGGACGGGGAACGCGCCCGTTCTTCCATGTCCGGTCATCTGGTGATCGCTGAGAGGCTGTACGGGGACGACCTCGACCGAAGCCTGCGTGGCGTGTTCCAGAGGGTACTCGAGCGTCTCCTCGGCCCGGGCGTAACGTTGGACGATCTCCTTGAAGTGGCGGTCGAGACTGATGGCGACGACCTGGCGGCCCCGCGAGGTGCTACTGTGGGGAAGAGAGATTGGTAATGACGGTGCGCTGGAGGTCCGAGGTTGGAGGACGTCGGAGGTTAACGCAACAGCGCAACAAGAGCCGGGTAAGGGGAAAGGGCGTACGGAGGTGATGGTTTATGTCTAGCCAGTCTGCAGAAGTGGGCAGGGTTGGTAGCAATAAGCTGGTTTACTTTTTCGGTGCTCTGGGAGGGGTGCTCTTCGGGTACGATACCGGGGTGATCGCGGGGGCGATCTTGTTCATCAACGAGGATCTCGGGCTCTCCCCGTTCACGAGCGGGCTGGTGGTGAGTTCGCTCCTGGTAGGTGCGATGATTGGCGCGGCCTTTGCAGGGCCGATCGCCGACGCCACGGGCCGGCGCAAGCTCGTTCTGGCGGCGGCTATCATCTTCGCGGTAGGGGCTATCGGCGCGGCTCTGGCGACGAGCGCAGGCCTGCTGATCCTCTTCCGGTTTGTGCTGGGGCTCGCGGTCGGAGCGGCCTCCCTTATCGTGCCGCTCTACCTGGCGGAGGTAGCCCCCACCGAGATCCGTGGGGCGGTCGCCTCCCTAAATCAGCTCATGATAGTCACCGGCATACTCGTCGCCTACATAGCCAACTCGGCTCTGGCCGGGGCCGAGGCGTGGCGCTGGATGATCGCGCTGGCCGTGATCCCTTCCGTGCTCCTTTTCCTGGGAATGCTCTTCATGCCAGAGACTCCCCGCTGGCTCGCGAGCAAGGACCGGGACGAGGAGGCCCGGGAGGTGCTAAGGCGCACCCGAGACGAGGCGGCCGTTGAGGCCGAGATGAGCGACATCAAGCGCGTGGAGAGCCAGGAAGAGGGTGGCCTTGAGGAACTCTTGGCCTCCTGGGTGAGGCCCGCCCTGTTGGTGGGCATGGGGCTCGCCATCTTTCAGCAGATCATCGGGATCAACACCATCATCTACTATGCTCCTACGACCCTCACCAACGTGGGCTTCGGTAACTCAGCGGCCATCCTCGCCAACGCTGGCATCGGCGTGATCAACGTGACGATGACCCTAGTTGCGATACGCTTCATAGACCGGGTGGGACGTAAACCGCTCCTGCTCCTCGGTGCCGCTGGCATGGCATTGAGCCTTGCCATCCTGGGACTCACCTCGCTGCTCCTGCCCGAGCCGTCTGGCGTGAGTCTGGTGGGCATCATAACGCTCGCGTGCCTGGCTCTGTTCATCGCTGCCTTCGCGGTCAGCTGGGGACCCATCGTCTGGGTCATGCTCGGGGAGATCTTCCCGCTCAAGGTGCGGGGCTCGGCCATGGCAGTGGCGACGGTCCTGCTATGGGCCGCGAATTTCGTGGTCTCTTTGTCCTTCCCGGTCCTGCTCGAGGCGCTGGGGATAGGCTGGCTGTTCCTGGGTTACAGCCTCATAGGGTTGGCGGCCCTCTTTTTCGTCCGCTCCTTCGTCACCGAGACGAAGGGACGCAGTCTTGAGAAGATAGAGTCCGACCTGCGCGAGAGGGCGGGCGCGTAGGCAGGGACTTGTCGAGCGGTTCCGGCCTTGTCTGCAAGTCGACCGCCCTCCCGAAAGGAACTCATATAAAGATCTCCCAAATCGAAACGCTGCGCCTCGGGGAATTCCCCAACGTACTGTTCGTCCTCGTTCACACCGACGAGGACCTCATAGGCCTAGGCGAAACCTTTTTCGGCGCTCGGACGGTCGAGGCCTACGTGCACGAGACGATCGCTCCCTACTTGCTGGGTCAGGATCCGCTGAGGATCGATTGGCACGCCGACCAGCTCTACGGCTACCTCGGCTACCAAAGCAGCGGGGCCGAGACTAGGGGCAACTCGGCGTTGGACATCGCCCTCTGGGACATATTCGGCAAGGCGACGGGGCAGCCCCTCTACCAACTTTTGGGAGGGAAGAGCCGAGAGGCCATCAGGACCTACAACACCTGCGCGGGCTACCGCTACGTGCGCGAGGCCCCCCGCCAGGAGGTGGGCAACTGGGGACTACCCGAGGAAACCGCCGAGGCAACCGAGGGGCCCTACGAAGACCTCGACGCCTTCCTCAACCGGGCCGACGAGCTGGCGGAGAGCCTGCTCTCGCAAGGGATCACGGGCATGAAGATTTGGCCGTTTGATCCCTACGCCGAGGCCTCCGGCGGTCACTACATCTCCGATGCGGACCTACACAAGGGTCTCGAACCGTTTCGCAAGATACGCGAGACGGTGGGCATGAAAATGGACGTGATGGTCGAGTTTCACTCTCTGTGGGACCTCCCGACCGCGAAGAGGCTCGCGCTCGCCCTCGAAGAGTTCGGACCTTACTGGTTCGAGGACCCTATAAAGGCGGACGATCTCGACGCCCTCGCCGAATTCGCATCTTCCACTCACGTCCCGGTAACGGCGAGCGAGACGCTCTCGGGCCGCCCCGCTTTCTGGCGCCTCATGGATAAGGGGGCCGCCGGAATCGTGATGCTCGACCTCAGCTGGTGCGGCGGCGTCGGCGAGGCCAAGAAGATCGCCACGATGGCCGAGGCCCAACACCTGCCCGTGGCACCCCATGACTGTACCGGGCCGGTAGTGCTTACCGCCTCGACCCACCTCTCCATCAACCTGCCCAACGCTTTGGTGCAGGAGTCGGTCCGGGCCTACTACACCGGCTGGTACAAGGAGCTCGTCACCCAGTTGCCGACCGTCTCTGATGGTCACATCTCTCCGCCGGAAGGCCCCGGCCTCGGAACCGAACTCCTGCCTGACCTCCACGAACGTCCCGATGCCCACCTCCGAACTAGCAAACTTGAGGACCCGTAAGAGGCACCATGGCAGCCGTTGGAGAGACGACAGCGACGAACAATAGGAGGGAGGAGCGATGGAGACGGTCCTAGGTATCGGTGCGGCCAGGGTGTTCTACGACGGGCTGCTCACCGAACCTCGTCTCGACCACCCGGAGGGACTCGCCGTTCACCAGGACGGGAGCATTTGGTGCGGGGGCGAGTGCGGCCAAATTTATCGCATAGAGCCCGACGGAAGCTCCATGGAGCAGGTCGCCTCGACTGGCGGTTTCTCCCAGGGTATGGCCTTCGACACCGGTGACAACCTCTACTTCTGCGACCTCAAACACGCCGCGGTTATGAGGCTGGACACGAAAAGCGGCGCCCTCGAGAAGTTTGCCGATGGCGCAGACGGACGCGGCATAAAGATCTCCAACCACCCGGCCTTCGACGCCGATGGGCGCCTGTACGTCTCCGACAGCTACGCTTTCAAGGAGCCTGGCCCTGGGATCTTTCGTTTTGGTCCCGACGGTAAGGGCCAGCTCTGGTACGACGAGCCGATAGACTTCGCCAACGGCCTCGCCCTCTCTGCCGATGGCGGCTACCTCTACGTGGCGGAGACCTTCGGCAACGCCGTCTTCCGTGTTTCCATAGAAGACGATGGCTCCGCGGGCATGCGCGAGGAAGTCGCCTCGCTACCCGGCGTGCTGCCCGACGGGCTCGCCTTCGATACGGGGGGTAACCTATACGTCGCTTGCTACGAGCCGAGCCAGGTGCTCCGCGTGGCCACCGACGGGACGGTCGCGCGCCTGATCGGCGACGAGGAGGCGCACCTCTTTTGTCACCCCACCAACCTCGCCTTCCGGGGCAGCACGCTCTTCACCACCAACCTGGGTCGTTGGCACATAACGGCCGTAGATACGACGGCCGAAGGCCTGCCGCTGTACGGAGGTTACGGCGGTGGATGATGCCGATGGGCACTGCGCTGCAGAGGGCGAAAGGAGCTTAGCATGCCCCTGCTAGAGGGAAAGGTCAGCTTGGTGACCGGCGCCGGCAACGGCATCGGCAGGGGTATCGCCCTTAGGTTCGCCGAGGAGGGCGCGGTGGTCGGTGTAATGGACCTTGAGCCGGCGTCGTGCGAGCGCGTGGCCAACGAGATCACGCAGAGTGGAGGGAGGGCATTGGTCCTCGCCGCCGACGTATCCCGCGCCGACGAGGTCGGTTCTGCGGTCCGTACCCTGGTCGACACGTTCGGTCCGCCCGCGGTGTTGGCCCACAACGCTGCGGTTATGCCGACTGGCACGCTCGACCAGACCTCGGAAAAAGACTGGGACCGGGTGTTCGACGTCAACGCGAAGGGGGCCTACCTGACCAGCCGCGAGGTAGTACCGCTCATGCGTCGCGCCGGCGGAGGATCGATCATCCTGATGGCCTCAGTCACGGGCGTGAATGGCTTGCCTGGCTTGGCCGCATACTCGGCCACCAAAGGCGCGCTCATCGCCCTCGCCCGAGCCATGGCCATCGACCATGCGCGCGATGGTATCAGAGTCAACAGCGTCTCGCCCGGTACCATCGACTCACCCATGCTGCACGAATTCGTTGACGCCCAAGAAGATGCGGAGGGTACCCGAGAAGATTTCGACGAGATGCATCCCGTGGGACGGATCGGCACCATCGAGGAGGTAGCGAATGTTTTCGTGTTTCTTGCATCCGATCAATCGAGTTTCGTCACGGGCGCTAATTACACCGTCGATGGCGGGCTAAGCGTAAAGGGGGAACAGCCGCAGCTCTAATGAGGGTAACCGCCAGCGAGATTCCTAGGGTAGGCGATGCCCTATCGAACCAGCGACCTTTGTTGCCAATGCAGCATCTTGCAAAGGCTTGCCCGTGTAAGAGCGAAGGAAGACCCGTGTGTCCGCAGCGCGTTGCGTGCGCACCCGCTTTAACCGCGTTGCTGCATGGTTGCTGCACATAGCTCACCATACAAGAGTTATGGGGTCTCATTTTATTGCGTTTTGCAGGTAATTTAAGAATGGGCGATGCTGGGATCGAACCAGCGGCCTCTGCCGTGTGAAGGCAGTAAGATAGATTGCTGGATGTTTCCCGAGCTTGCAGAACTTCTGCAAATTGCCATATTTCTGCGTTGACCCATTCCCCAACATTTCAGGAGATTTACCCAGGTTGCTGCACGGTTGCTGCACAGACTTAAGTATCAATGAGATTGGTTAGTCGTTACGTCTCTACACTGAGAGACCAGGGGTGTAGCAATTACTGTACTGTGGTCTCGCTAGCCCTCCACAACAACTACCCTCGTGGCCTTCGGTCCCTTGCTCGTGGTCGTTACGTCGAACTCTACCTTTTGTCGCGGATTAGGAGTGCCTAGGCCTTTGTCTACGAAATCGGATATGTGTACGAACGCCTTTTGTTGCTGCCCGTACTCCAAGATGCCATAGCCCTTACTCTCATCGAACCATTTCACTTGGCCTTGATCGCGCTGCAATGCGCCTGCGGCAAGAAGCTCTTCTTCGATCAACCGGACTGCCGTCGCAAAAGGGATGTGGAAAAATTCCCTATCCTCACGTATGCGGTGGTCACTCAGCAAGGCGAATACCCGGCGCTCGGCTTCTCTTGTACTCTTGACTTTATATGTCGCTCTCGCAGAGTAGGGGCGCAACAACCCCGTCGCTGAGTTTATCCGCCGCACCCTCTCGGGAACGCTGCGCGTGGTCATACCGATCTTCAGAAGGTCCGCCTCTTCCCTGGTCGAGAGGACGTACAACCACCCCTCGCCGGCACCTTCGGCGCGAAGTGGCTCAGGCTCCTGCCAACGGGCGAGGATCTGCCCGAGGTTGTTTTTCGCTAGCTCGTCTCTCAAGGATGCTGCGCGATCAACATCCTGTTCCTTCAGGACCTTACGCAGTTCGGTGAGTTTAGAGACGAAGTACGCCATCTGTTTCCTCGGAGGATGCCCGAGTTTCTCGTATACGGTGAACCAGTCCCACTGATCCTTCTTGAGAGAACGATTGAACATTCCTTTGAGTTCGGAGACTGCCTCAAGCTCTACCGAGCTTGGAGGCATTTCGCCTGCCAAGAAAAGTGATACGGTGCGTACGGCGCTGTCGTACCGCTGTGCCATAGTCTTGGAGAGCGGAGCCATGCCGAAACCCCACTTCGGTATCTTCGGGTGCCCTGAGCTACCCGCACCTGTTCCCATAGCTTCTATCTGCCCCCTTTGTAGCTCCGTTACCGCAACCTATGCTGCTGTCGCACGAGCTAATGACACGTTCAACTTCTGTACGGAAAGCGTAGGTCATTGCTTGGATGCATTACTATAAAGTGCACGGGATTTTCGCCTATCGCTTCCGACTCGTAGGCGAAGTCGAAACCGGTGCCAACGCTATTCTTGTTTAAACCCGAAGCCTGTATTCTGATCGTTGAGAACAGCAAATTCTCAACCAGTGTTTCTACCTTCAATTGCCATACCCCGTCTGATGCATTAGCCGTAGGTTACAGGGGATTGCATGTCGAGGGAAGGTTTCGATGGCTACGCCGCCCCTGCCATTCACCTTCGTATGCCCACGGTATGCCATTGCAGGCGCTCCGATGCCGTGCGTCTTTGACACCAATTTGACACCAATGCAGGCGAGTTCGGGCGCGTCCGGGTAGGTACGGAAGATGCACAAACCGCTTGGGTGTGCGGGTTTTCGTACCCGGGTGAACCCACCCGGACGGGTGATTTACAATAACGGGTTATGGTCCATCGTGCAGACCGGCCCGCGGCGTACCCCTGGTAGGCGCGCGTTGGGCCCCCGCTTCGTCAAGTTCGCCGCCCTGTTCTACGGTTTTCTTGCCGTCGTCGCCGCCCTGTGGTGCGGCCTCAGGGGCTTCGATGTGCGGCTACTCGGCGAGAGTCCCGCCGCGAGCGTGCTACTCGGACTCCTTACCGCAGGCTGCACGGTATCTCTGGGCCTCCTTGCCTACCGTTTTCTACCCGCTTTGCGTGAGATCTCTGAGGAGCTCGCCCCTCGCTTGGTCGACGGCGCCGATTCGACCAGCCTCGTACTGATCTCGATCTTCTCCGGGGTGGGCGAGGAAGCGTTTTTCCGGGGCGCACTCCAGCAAGAGTTCGGCCTGGTTGTCGCCTCCCTCCTGTTCGGCGTGGCCCACATTGGTCCAGACCGGCGATATCTCGTATGGACGGCGTGGGCCGTACTGGCCGGCTTCGTTTTCGGCTTCCTCTACGATGTAAGCGGCGGCCTACTCGCCCCCATCCTCGCCCACACCGCGCACAACTCCGCGACGCTCCTGCTCTGGAAACGCTCCAGGGAGGGCTTGAAGAAGGCCGGTGGCTCCTGAACAAGCTCCCTAATACCACCACGGGCAAGACAGGAGACCGCTACCACGTTGGTCCTGTGCTGGCCGCAGTTTGTTTCGGGGTCCTGTTGCTCGCTGCGCTCGTATCCCTCTGGCCAGGGGACTTCTCGCCGGGGGAGGAGTTGATCTCGCCCGGGGCGGAGGACATCGCGGTGAGCCAGGAGGACACGATGTACCCGACCTCGGACAGGCTCCGTTTCGACGGGGGCCCAGAGGTGGTCTACGTCTATCTGAGGGTCGAGAACCTCGCCACCTACGGCGACCTCGAGGGGAGGGTCGGGCTAATGTCAAGGACCTCCGCCCTTGGCCGTCTTCTCGGCGGCGGTGGCGGGCTTGTCGTCGAGAACGAGGGTGAGGAGCGACTCGCAGTGTCGTACGGCGGGGCCTCGGGGGTGGTAAAGTTCGCCGTTCGCCCTGAAGCGGGAGGGCGGCTGCCTTCCGGCGATTACACGGTGGCGGTCTACGCCGCGTCCGGAGGAGCCGGTGAGAGTAGCGCGGTGGCCAGAAAATACTTTGTGGTCGGCTCCAGGCACGGCTAGTAGTCGTCGGCTTTTGGGATACAATGGATTGTGATCGAGGCGACGGTCCGCAGGACTGCGTAGGGAGGGAACGATAGCGCGCTTCACCGAAACGGTCATCAACGTGTTGAGCCTGCTGGTTGTCGGCGTGGGGATCGTGGTGACCGTGAGCTTCTTCTTCGTCGGCTCCCCGCGGCAAGATGTCGCGGCTGCCGAGAAGGTCAGCACGGCTACCGAACAGCAGAGAGTACCCGTGGCCGCTGGGAAGATCGAGAAGCAGCGAGAAGAACCGCAGAAAAAGGGCTCAGGCGGGCCTGTGGTCAGAAAGAAGTTCGTCAGCAGGGGACCGGATAACAAGATGCTGCGGATGACTATCCCGAAGATGGCCCAGATACGCAACGACAAGGTACCTTACTCCGTCAGCGACGACGATAAAGCGTTCCGTAAACACGCCGCCGTGCACCTCCGCGGGACCGGCAACCCCTGGGACAGGCAGGCGAACGTCTACATCGCCGGCCACCGGCTCGGTTTTCCAGGAACCGACAGCTGGCTGTCGTTCTGGGACTTGAAAGTGCTCGACAAGGGGGACAGGGTCTTTATCATCGACTCGGCGGGCAAGCGTTACGTCTACAGGGTGTTCAAGACCTTTATCGTGGATCCGGATGAGGTGTCGGTGACGAGGCCGCTCGAGGGCAGGAACATAGTGTCGCTACAGACGTGTACGTTGCCGGATTACTCCAAGCGTTTGATCGTCCAGGCCGAAAAAGTGGCCAAGCGGTAGTGCTCGCTAAGGAAGAGGGGGGAAGGTAGAGGGTGCTCCGGTTGCCGGTGAGAGAGCAGAAGCAGGCGAGTCCCGCGAAAAAGCGTGTGGAGACGCCGCCGATGACCAAGGGCAACATGCAGGTGCGCGTCGTCACCCTCGCGGTTCTTATCGCCGTGGTCTTCCTCGTCCTCGGCGCAAGGCTGTGGTACCTGCAGGTCCTCACGGGCCAGGACTACACGCTCGCCGCGCGGGCAACGCAACACACCAACATCAAGATCCCCGCCCAGCGCGGTGTGGTCTACGACCGAGACGGCAAGATCCTCGCGAACAACGTCCCCGGGCTGAACGTAACCGTGATTCCGGACGAGATCTCCAGGGACAAGGTGAGGGAGCTTGCGAGGGTCGTCGGGGCCGACACCGAGTCTGTCCTGGCCCGCTACGACGCGGCGAAGGAGACCGGTAGCCAGTACAGCCCCATCCTGGTGAAGGAGAACGCGGGCCGCGACGCGGTGACTTACGTCAGCGAGCGCACCGGGGAGTTCGAGGGCGTCGCCGTGAACGACGACTGGGTCCGAAGCTACCCCGAAGGCAGGCTAGCCTCCCACATCCTCGGGTACACCGGCGCCGTAACCCAGGACGAACTGAAGCAGGAACTTTTCGATGGTCTGCTCCCGGATTCCATCGTCGGCAAGAGCGGGGTCGAGGTATCTTACGAGGAGGTACTGCGCGGCAAACCGGGCCAGAGGACCTACAACGTGGACGCCCTCGGACGCATAGTTCCCGAGGGGAGCAGGGTCGATTCCATGGGCAGGTTCGTGGACGAAAACGGTAATCCCATAAACGTGAACCCGAGCCAGGAGTTACCAGACCACGTCACCGAGCCCGAACCTGGCAACAACCTCACCCTCACTATCGACGTCGATTTGCAGAAGGTCGTCGAAAAAGAGCTCGATGGGGCCCTGGAGCGCACCCGGGAGGTAGGCTACGAGGGCAGGGGCGGGGCCGTCGTCGCGATGGACCCCCGCAACGGCGAGATACTTGCCCTGGCCAGCCGTCCCGACTTCGACCCGCAACTGTTCGTCGGCGGCATCTCCGGCGGAGAGGAACTCGCCACGTACAACCACCTCGTATCCAAGAGGTCGAACGATCCGTTCCTCAATCGCGCGATCGTCGGCGGGCAGCCGGGTGCCTCGACGTTCAAGATCTTCACGGGGATAGCCGGCATGGCCGCCGGCGTCATAGACGCCTACACGATCGTCAACGATACGGCCGCCATGAACGTGGCGGGCTGCTGGATTCCTTCGAGCGTCTCGGCGAGCCCGTGCTACAGGAGTTGGCGGCAGAACAGCCCCAACTACCAGTTCCTCGGCGACCACGGCCCCCAGAATTTCTCCGAGGCCATCGCCGACTCCAACGACATCTTCTTCTACCAGGTCGCCGACTGGATCTGGAACCAGACCGCGGATAAGGACTGGCTGCCGCACTACTATGAGCGGTGGGGCTTCGGTAGGGTCACCGGCATCGACCTCAGCGGCGAGACCGAGGGGCGCATCCCCACCGAACAGGGAGAGAAGGAGCTGTACGAGGCGTTGCACGGTACAACAGAAGGGGCCTACTGGAGCGTGGGGGACTGGGTGAACCTCGCTATCGGCCAGGGCGATCTGCTCGTCTCCCCGATCCAGATGGCCCGGGGCTACTCCGCCCTCTACAACGGCGGCACCCTCGTCACCCCGCACGTCGGCAAGGAAATCACTGACCAGAGCGGGAAGGTGGTCGAGAAGATCTCCCCCAAGCCCGCCGGACGGGTAGACACGAACCAGAACCAGATCGACACCGTGATACAAGGCCTGAGGGGCGTCACGAAGAAGGACGGCACCGCGGGACCGGTCTTCGAGGACTCGACCCTTCCGGTCGTCGCGAAGAGCGGCACCGGCGAGCTGCCGGCCGGGAAGGACTACGTGAACTGGTTCGTCGGCTGGGCCGAGGGCCAAGAGGAGCAGCCGGTGGTCGTCGTCACGATGATCGAGGGCGGCGGCGCCTTTCAGGAGGGCTCGGAGATGACGGCCGGGCCGGCCGTGCGCCACATACTCGAGGCCTACTATGGCGTCGAGCAGTCGCCCGAGGATCCGCACCCGACGAACACCCCCCCGATGGACCCGGCGGACCGCGCTTCCACGGAGAGCGAGTCGGACGCGGCCCCGGCTGAGTAGCGTGAACCTTCTCTCGCTGCCGAGCCCGCCTTCCCCCGTAATGTTCGAGGTAGGGCCTTTCGCCCTCCGCTACTACGGCCTGTTCATAGCGCTAGGCATCATCGTCGCGACCTGGCTCTCAGGGAGGGAGTTGGAGCGCAAGGGCTACGACGGCACCCTGGCCCTCGACTCGCTTTTCTATATCGTGCCTTTGGGCTTTGTCGGCGCAAGGGCCTACCATGTTATTACCGACTACGGGCTCTACTCGGGCGACCCTTTCCCCGGCGTGTTCGAGGTCTGGAACGGGGGCCTCGGAATCTACGGCGGCGTCGTCGGAGGGTTTGTGGGGCTCTTGATCTTCGCCCGGATACGGGGCATAAACCCATGGGCGTTCGCCGACGCCGTCGCACCCGGACTAGTCCTAGCCCAGGCGATAGGGCGCTGGGGCAACTACTTCAACCAGGAGCTCTTCGGACGGCCCTCTGACCTGCCCTGGGCCATCAGAATAGCTCCGGAGAATAGGCCGGTCGGTTACTCAGACGCCGCGACCTTTCACCCCACCTTCCTGTACGAGTCGATCTGGGACGTTGTGGTCTGCCTGATACTGTTGTGGGTGGCCCGCCGCTTCGCAGAGCGCCTGAAGAACGGCGACGTCTTCGTGCTCTACGTGAGCCTCTACTCCTTCGGACGCTTCTTTGTGGAGGCCCTGCGCGTCGACCCGGCATTCCTCATCGGCGGAACCATCCGCGGAAACCTCTTCGTCAGTAGCGTCCTCGCATTGGGCTTCGCTATGATCCTGCTCCTGAGGCACTCAGGGTCCAGGCGCAAACGTCCTGAGTCCCGCTGAGCGGCTACTCTTGCCCGGAATTTCGCCTCTCATACGTGGCGTTGACCTTCGAGTACCACGCGAGCACCTGCAGGCGTTTGTGCTTTAGCTCTTGCCTGCTCTGCTCGTTCGCGATGCTGTTCTTCTCCAAAGGGTCTGAGGCCAGATCGTAGACCTCCTCGGGCTGGTTGCCGAAGAAGTAGATGTACTTCTCGGTCCCCTGTATGCTGGCGAGGCACCTGTACTCGTCAAAGCAAGAAAAAAACAGCGTGCGGTCCTCCTCCGGCGGAGCGAGGAGGGATCTCCCCGCGTAATGGCCGCCCGTTACCTTGTAGCCGAGCAAGTCGACCAGGGTGGGGAGTATGTCGAGCTGGTTCGTCAGGGTCTGTGCGCGTTTGCCGTCCTCGAAGCGTCCCGGCTCGTGGATGATAAAGGGTACCTTGAGCCCCTCCTGGTAGATGGTGTTGTCGTGCTGGAAGAGGTCGTGCTCCCCGAATCCTTCCCCGTGATCGCCGTAGATCACGAAGATCGTGTCCTCGTAAAGCCCAAGCTCTTTGTACTGGTCAATGACGTTTTTCACGAAGAAGTCGAGGTAGCGCATCTCGTTCTGGTAGTGGTCGAGCGGGGGAAAGTTCGAGTAATCCTTCAGCCCGTAACGGTCGACTGGCCGGTAGTCGTGGTGGCCCGTGACCCCGAGGTAGGTCGCAAGGAAGGGTTTGTCTTTGTGTTGCTCTATCCAATCCCTGCTCGGCTGGAGCATGATGTCGTCCTCGTAGCCGAAGTAGTTGGATTTCTGGAAGCCCTCCTTCTCCATCGTCTCGACGGGCTGGAAGTCATCGTATCCGAAGTTCTCGACGAGGTCTCTACGGTCCTCGAAGTGCTCGGTCGCCGAGGAGAACCAGACGGAGTCATATCCCTGCTCTTTCAAGAGATCAGGCAGGCACCTGGCAGGGACGCCGCCAGGCTCAGCTTCGGTGATCTCACGCACGAGGTGGGCATCGATGCCGCAGTTTATTGAGGTAATGGCCTTCGAGGTGTGGGGGACGATCGTGTATGCACGCTCGGCCAAAAGACTATGCTTCGATAGCGTCTCGAGGTAGGGCGTCGTGTCCAGGTCCTCGCTGTAGGCCGTCGTGGAGCGAGCCCTGGCAGACTCGAGGTGGATCAGGACGACGTTCTTCTTCACCGTCTCTGGGGTCTTCTGCAGGCTGGTGTCCACAGGAGGCTCTATCGAAGTGGCGTTGGCGGTAAGGTCTCTGATCCTCGCGTGTTCCACCTCGGACATGACAACGTTGACGACGGCGTCCCTGGAGAAGGATTTGCCGGCCACTCCGGCACCGACCGGCAGCGAGAGGAAGATGAACCCTAAAGACGCAGTGAATGCCCCGAGGGCGAACAGCCTGGATGTGGACAGGGAACCGATGGACCTATCCCGCCCACGCTTTCCACATACGAGCGTGGCTATTATCCAGGGACCAAGCATGATGTAGCCAAGGATCACCAGAGCCCAGGCCCAGGTAGCCAGCGACGTCACGCTACCGATCACGTCTGTGATCTCTCCCAGCGTGCCGATCGAGTACGTGATGACGTTGAGGCTGAGCGTCGAGCCGGTCTCCTGGAAGTACCCGTGGGCCGAGGTCGTCGTCGCCAGGACGAGTATCGTGACCGCGTGGAAGATGACCACCACAGGCCACCGAAACCGGCTCTGCCTCGTCAATGCGAATAGCCCGACCCACAGGAATACGTACCCAAGGTTGAAGAGCAGGTCAGAACGCATAAGTGCCAAGGCGGCGAAACCCCCCGGAAGATCTTCCTGAGACTGTATCCGGATCACCTTCAATACCAGGTTGTAGACCACCAGAGGAACAAGCAGGCCGGACAGGTAGACCCAGTCGCGACCGCTCAAGATGGAGCGGAAGCGGGCTACTAGCGCCAGCCGCATGTTCTTTTTGGAAGCCACGAGTCGAGAGAGTTTACAAAGATTTCGCAGAGCTTGTCGTAGCCGGCCGCTTTGACGCGCCGGAACCTGACTGCTATCTTGTAGATGAAAAAATCTTTCAATTGGAGTATGATGTCTGGCTTGAGGTACGAGGCTGCTGTCGGGAAGCTACGTGGTTGCGGGTACAAGGCCACGCCCCAGCGGTTGGCTGTACTGGCGGCGATCTCGGCTGGTCAGCATCAGAGGCTGGAGGAGATCAGGGCCCGCTGCCCCGAGGTTGGGATGGTGACGGTGTACAGGGCGCTCGACCTTTTCACCGGGCTTGGGATCGTGCGCAGGCTCGACCTTGGTCAAGGTCCGCGCTACGAGCTGGCTGAAGACCACCACCACCACCTTGTCTGTGAGGACTGTGGAAGCGTCAAGGAGTTCGAGCGGTGTCCCGTGGACCTGCAAAGCCTCTCCCGTGTCGGCGGCGACTTCGAGGTACGTGCCCACAGCCTCGAGCTTTACGGGAGGTGCTCCGATTGCAGGTAGCGGGGCATGGTCACACAGGCGCTACGAAGGGTGGCGGGTGGAGGCTGTGAGTGCGATCCTGATGGCTTCGCTGGCCGCTCTGGGCTTCTCGGCGGCGAGCCTTCTCGCCCTACTCGGTGGAGAGTTGGGGGCCAGGGGCCGGTCTTACGCCGCCGCCTTCGCCGCGGGGATACTGCTCGCGCTCGCGTTCGTCGACCTCTTCCCCGAGGGTCTCGAACTCGGCGGAGAGGCCGCGGTCGCCGGGTTCGTCGGAGGGTTCGCCCTGCTTTTCATGACCGAGGCGTTCACCAGGGCCCACACGCACCACCAGCCCGACGAGCACGTCCACAAACACGCGCTCGGGCCCTTCGTCCTCGGGCTGGCCATCCACAACCTCGCAGATGGCTTCGTTCTGGGCGTAGGCGCCAAGGCAGGAGCCGTCACGTCCTGGCTCGTCGGGCTCGGGGTCCTCGTTCACCAGATACCCGTTGGGATCTCCCTCGCCGCTGTCCTGCTCGCCGCGCGCGTAGGGAGGGCCGGGGTCATGAGGACGGCCGTCTCTCTGGGGCTGGCGATCCCTGCCGCAGCGGCGTTGACCGTGGCCTTTCCAGCACCCGGTGAAGGCACGCTCGGTCTCCTGACCGGTGTCGCCGGAGGGGTGCTCGCGTACATCGGCGCCGCGCACCTGCTCCCCGAGGCCCAGGCCGAGGATACGAACAGGACTGCCGGCATCCTGTTCGTGGCGACGCTCATCGTCACGGCCGCAGGGCT